>CALLLO010000138.1 GCA_938082985.1 uncultured Candidatus Marinamargulisbacteria bacterium
AAGTAGGGTGGGTTTTAAATCAATTTTTTGATTTAAAGATAGTGTCTATTTATCATCATGCTCAGATAGAACCCTATTTTCAATCCATTATTGTTTTAGTACTGATATGGACGCTTAGTTTTTATTTTTCTGGCGTATACAAACATTACGTAGGGATCATGCCAACAGTAGATGAAGCTGTTTCCGTCTGTAAGGGGATTGGTTTATCCTCACTTTTAACTATGGCGGTAACATTTTTTTATCCAGTTATTCCAGGATCTAAATTTGTTGTTTTATACAGTGCTATATTTGCACTTTTTTGGTTGATGTTAGGGCGATATCTTTTAAACCTGTATGAAGAAAGACAACTTAAAAGAGGCGTAGGTACTCGTAGCGTATTAATCATAGGGGCAGAGGCTATTGGACAAGACGTTGTAGAAAAAATAATACTACATCCTTTTTACCGATTACATTATATCGGGCATCTAGATGTTAAATATCCAGATAATATTCATTTTCATCTTAAGAATAGATTGTCTATATTGGGCGATGAAAAAGATCTTGAAAAGGTATGTGACACACATAAAGTAGACGTTATCTTTATAACCAAGAAATTGACAAAAAAACGAGTAGAAGACATTTTATTTTTTTGTGAGAAAGAAAATATAGAATGTAGACAGCTGGTTGAGGATTCAGCCTTCATGACAGGAAGCATAGAAGTGAATAATTTTGATGGCTTACCATTTATTACTCATAATAGTCTTCCTGAATATCAATATGGTTTAGTACTAAAACGGATACTTGATATGTGCTCAGCTTTAATTTTAATTATCGCTTTATTTCCATTATTAATATGTGTCGGAATACTTATTAAGAGTGTCTCTCCCTTAGGTTCTGTGTTCTATTTTCAAGAAAGAGTCGGTCAAAATGGTCGTTTATTTAATATGATTAAATTTAGAACCATGGTTCCTGATGCCGAAAAATCGGGCCCTAAGATGGTAGATGAAGGTGGGGATAATAGGTATATTCCCTGTGGTCATTTTTTACGTAAGTTTTCCATTGATGAGTTGCCTCAGTTGTTTAACTGTCTCGTTGGAACTATGAGTCTTGTAGGGCCTCGTCCTGAACGTCCTTTTTTTGTTGATAAATTTGTTAAAGATATTCCGCATTATGCGCTTAGGCATAAACTTCCGGTGGGACTAACTGGATGGGCTCAAATTAATGGTCGGTCTGTATTGACCCGTCGACCTGAACATAAATTAAAATATGATCTTTATTACGTTAGAAATTGGTCTGTATTATTTGATATTAAAATAATCATACAAACAGTGTCTGTAGTTTTAAAAGGGGAAGAAGCATATTGAAGATAGCTCTTTTTGGGGGCTCTTTTGATCCTATTCATAGAGGGCACTTGGCGTGTGCCCAAGCGGTGTATGACGCGTTAAATTTAGATGAACTAATTTTTATGCCTACGTACCTGTCTCCCCATAAGAAGGATTCTTTTTTTAACCCTCAACAACGCTACGCTCTCATAAAATCCAGTCTTTCCAGTTTAAATATCAAGGCATCTGTATCTTCATTTGAAATTAATAAAAAGGGGCCTTCTTGGACAATCGATACTGTTTTTCACATTAAAAAAAAGTATCCAAACGCAGAGCTTTATTTTTGTTGTGGGGCAGATTTACTTGAGACAATTCTAAGGTGGAAAAGATCGTCGGAGCTAGCAAAATTAATGACTTTTGTTTGTTATCCAAGAGGGGATTTACGGCCTATATATCCAAATGGGTTTAATGTTATTCATCTAGATGAAAAGATATGGGCTATATCTTCTACAGATATTAAATCTAAATTAATAAAGCAGATGGATGTTTCAGAAGATCTTCCAGTAGACATATTAGGTATGATTAAGGAGTTTAATGATGTTAATAGGCTTAACGGGTAGAGCGGGATCAGGAAAATCGCATGTAAGAAAAATAGTATCTCATTTAGATGGGTTAAACTGGTGTGACTGTGACGTGCTAGGGCATACAATTTTAGAGAAAAGTTCTATAAAATATGCGCTTATTAATACTTTTGGTGAATCTATATTAGATGTTAGATCAAGAATTAACAGAAGAGCTCTGGGCAATATTGTGTTTAATCAGGAAGTAAAAAGAAAAAGGCTTAATTCTATTGTGCATCCGGAACTGAAAAAAGAGGTTCAGATTTGGGTGTCAAAGCAAAAAGGGGTGAGCGTCATTGAAGGGGCACTTTTAGAGGAACTGGACCTAATGTCTTTATGTGACGTCATTTTAGTTATAGATACTGAGGACATGAGCATCATGAAAAATAGTCCTAAGCAATATAAAATTTCAAAACTTCAAAAATCGAGAGAATGGTATCAGGGTATAGCCAACCATGTTATAAAAAATTCGTATGATCAAGACTTCGATTTAGCCTGTATTGCCTTTTTTAAAAAAAGGCTTTTGATTACTAAGAACACTTGATAGACTTACACCCCTGAGAGAGGGAAAAATGGGAACTTATGATATAGCATTGAAACAGACACATTCACCGTCAGATAACCAAGGTTTATCTCTGATGAATGAAGCTCTCCAAAACCTACACTCGAAAAAACTAGAAGTAGCTAGAGATAAATTTATACAAGC
>CALLLO010000139.1 GCA_938082985.1 uncultured Candidatus Marinamargulisbacteria bacterium
GTCGGAATATTTTTTTAACATAAATGTAGGCTTTTCACACTGAAACTGTACTTTATTACAAAAAAGTAAGATGATAAGTGCTTCAAAATTAATTGGATTACTGGTTCTACAAATTAAAGTTTGTTATTGTGTTTCTATGGAACATGAAAAGAGACAAGCAAGTATAGCTGCGCTTATGAAGTCTTATGAGACTTTGGGAGTGGTGAATGTATCGGATAAAACTAGGGTGCCTTCTAGGCAACGGATAGTAGATATACTAAATGTGTTAAAAGAATTGTTGTTTCCTGGTTTTTTTGGTGTAAATGCACTGGAGTCTTCTGGTTTAGCTACGATTACGGGGCAGCGTGTGGTCATGGTGATTGAGGGTTTGTCTGAAGAAATGCAGAAGAGTTTTTTAAATAAAGATAAAGTTGTATCTATAGTGTCAGATTTTATTTTATTTTTACCAGATTTAAGAGCGTCTTTAAAAAAGGATGCTCAGGCCATATTTGACGGAGATCCTGCCTCGAGTAGTTTGCATGAGGTTATTTTGGCTTATCCTGGCTTTCAAGCGGTTATGGTGTATCGTTTAGCTCATTATTTGTATAAGAAAGAGGTGCCTATTATACCTAGACTAATGTCTGAGATCGTTCATTCTGAAACAGGGATTGATATCCATCCAGGCGCGACAATCGGAGCCTCGTTTTTTATTGACCATGGCACGGGAATTGTTGTGGGTGAGACGGCTGAGATTGGCGATCATGTAAAGCTCTATCAGGGAGTTACCTTAGGTGCTTTTAGTGTGTCTAAAGATACGCAGGGACGACGACATCCTAAACTAGGGAATAACGTTACGGTGTATGCGAGAAGTACGATTTTAGGAGGAAACTCTGAAATAGGGGATAATTGTATTATTGGTGGAAATGTTTGGTTGACGCATTCTTTAGCTGAAAATTCGACTATTTATGTGGGATCTGATTTGAAGCCTGTTGTGAAATCTAAGAAAAAATGACTAAAAAGCATGACTTTTTAACAGACATATTAGAGCTTAAAAAAGCAGATATTCAGGTGCTCTATGATACGAATGGACTAGATTTTTATAAGCTTCAAGCTGAGTCATGTTTAGAGCTTTCTTCCTTTTATTCTAGCTTAGCTACGCCGGGTTTATCCTTAATCGCTGAAATTAAGAAGGCGTCTCCCTCTAAAGGTTTAATAAATCCTAACTTTGAACCGGAGTATTTGGCTAAGCAGTTTAAGTCTGCGGGCGCTTCTGTGCTATCTGTATTGACTGAGTCTCATTATTTTAAGGGAGACGCGTCGTATATAGCGGTGGCTAAAGATGCCTCTGAGTTGCCGGTTTTGAGAAAAGATTTTTTCTTGGATGTTATTCAGGTATATGAAGCCAAGGTGTTGGGATCTGATGCAATTTTACTTGTTTTAGCGATATTAGATGACGATACAGCTCAAAATCTACTTAACTTAGCCTATGATTTAGGTTTAGATGTGTTGGTTGAAGTGCATGATGGGGGAGAGTTTGAGCGGGCTTTGAGTTTGGATGGCGTTAAGATGATAGGCGTGAATAACAGAAATTTAACCCATTTTAATGTAGATACACGCTTGGCATTTAACTTGAAAAGTCAGTTTGAATCTAAGTTGAGCTCTTCGCATGTGTTAGTGGCCGAGAGTGGGTATTCGACAGCTGAAGAGATGGTAGCATTAGAGCGGGCAGGCTTCTCTGCTGTTTTGATTGGGGAGGGTTTGGTGACCTCTCCTAGTTTATTGTCATTTTTTGAGCCTGCGTCTTCTAAGCTATGAATATAAAGATATGTGGATTAACGAGAGTTAATGACGCTCAAGAGTCGCATCGATTAGGGGCCTATGCCTTAGGCTTTATTTTTTATAAGAAAAGTCCTCGATATGTATCTCCTGACATAGTGAAGTCTATCGTTGCGGGTTTACCCATTGAGGCTAAGACGATTGGGGTATTTGTTAATGAGACGTATGAGACGATCTGTCAGATAATAGACGAGACGGGTATTACAGCGGTGCAATTACATGGTGAGGAATCTCCTGATTTTTGTGCTCAATTTAGCTGCCCCGTAATTAAGGCTTTTCGGGTGGGTAGTCGTGAGGATTTATGTAGGGTTGAGAGCTATAAAGATAGTGTTGTTGCGGTGTTGCTAGATACTAAGGTGGATGGTGTGGCAGGCGGAACGGGGGAAACCTTTGATTGGTCGTTGGCTAGGCCTGTGGTAGATTCAGGAATGACCGTTTTTTTATCGGGAGGCTTGGGGCCTGATAACGTAAAAATGGCAGATAATGCTGTGAATCCATATGCGCTGGATTTATCTTCAGGCGTAGAGAGTTCTCCAGGCATAAAGGATTGGGCTAAATTACGGGATTTATTTTCACTAACCGAGTAATTGGAATGTGTGAAAATGAATAAGAACGAACCACAGGATATATGATCCGATAAATAACAAGAATCCAATTAGTATTAGTTTGATGAATATTTCTAGTTTTGATTTTGTATTTTTGTATTTACCCAGAAGGATCATACCTAATTTCCCTAGAAGCAGGAGCATAGCTAGATAGAGTAAGTACGTAATTAAATGCCCATGTAGAATAGGGTATATAGCCACGAAGATAGTTAAGAATATATTTTGGATGATGCTAATAATGTTCATGGTTTAATTCAAACACTGAAAATGTGAAAATGCAAATGTCTATCTCTAAAGGATAATGCCGCCGCCTACTACACGATCGTCGTCATAGAGAACACCAGATTGACCAGGCGTAATAAATTGTTGTGGAGAGCTACTTTCAAGGTGGATGAGACCTTCTTTTTCTTCAAGGACGGTGGCAGTGAAGGGTGTCATTTGATAGCGACTTTTTATACTAAATGAGTGACCGACGAGGGATTCTTTCGTATTTACCTTTGTAAATGTGCCTAAACTTATCGAGCTGGATTCTAAGGCATCTTTTTCTCCAACGATGACTCTGTTATTTTTTGCATCGATTTTGATGACGTAAAGAGGGTAAGGAAGTGTGAGGTTTAGGCCTCTTTTTTGACCAATTGTGTAGTTGTATATCCCGGTGTGTCTGCCCAAAAGGTCTCCATCTATGTTTGTTATATCTCCGGCTTCTGCTTTTGTAGCCCCAGTGTATTCTTCAATGAATTCTTTATATGAACCATTTGCGACGAAGCAAATATCTTGAGATTCGGATTTACCTGCTGTGATGAGTTCGTATTTTCGTGCCATTTCTCGGATTTCCGTTTTTAGAAATCCTCCTAAAGGGAATAATGTGTGCTTAAGTTGCTCGGAGTCTAACATGTAGAGGAAATAGGATTGGTCTTTTGTTGGGTCTTTTGCTTTGAGTATACGATAGGTGTCTGTGATTTTGTCGTAGTCTCGTTTTATGTAATGGCCTGTAGCTATGTAGTCTGCGCCTAGCTCTTTTGCTTTTTGCCAGAGGGCATCAAACTTGATGAATCGGTTACATTCTACACAGGGGTTGGGCGTTCGGCCTAGCATATATTCGTTAACAAAATAGTCCATGACGTGGTGTTTGAAGTCTTCGCGGATGTTAATGGTGTAATGAGGAATGCCGACTTGGTGAGCGACACGTTTTGCGTCTGTGATGGAGTCCAGATTGCAGCAGGCAGAATCATGTTCCGATTCTTTAGGGAGTAGCTGCATTGTCATGCCAATGACATCATAGCCTTGTTCTTTTAATAATGCTGCTGTTACAGAGGAATCTACTCCTCCACTCATACCGAGTACGACTCGTTTTTGTTTTTCCATATGGGTAATTTATCATTGTTTTGGCATGGAGTCATGCTTTTAGGTATAGCCGAGACCTTTTTATCTGGTAGGAATGTTTTTTTCTCTGCATGTGCGTTTTATGTCATCTACGCTTAGCTCTCGGAAATGGAGGAGGGAGGCTAAGAGTGCTGCGTCGCAGATTTTTAGTGCATCTACGATGTGATGAGCGTTTCCGGCTCCTCCTGATGCGATGACAGGGATACTGACTGTGGATGAAACAGCTTCTGTGAGGTCTATATCATATCCAGCTTTTGTTCCATCGGCATCCATGGAAGTTAATAGGATTTCTCCTGCACCGCATTCGGCCATGTATTGAGCCCAGGATACGGCGTCTATACCTGTGGGGCGTCGGCCGCCGTGAGTATAGATTTCCCATTTAGACCTTTCTCTAAGCCTTACTTTCGAAGGAAGATGCGAGATATCCCAGGTTTTATGGTTACCTTCTGGATGTGTGAAAGGCGTGCGTGTACTACGAGCGTCTACTGCGACAACGATACATTGGGAACCGCAATGTAGGCTACTTTCTTTGATGAGAGAGGGGTTTTTGACGGAGGCTGTGTTGATAGACACTTTGTCCGCCCCTGCGCCTAGAACAACTTTGATTGTGCCTAGATCTGATATGCCTCCGCCAACGGTAAAGGGTATAAAGATTTCTTTGGCTACTTTTTCTACTAGATCTAGGAGTATACCGCGCTTGTCAGAGCTGGCCGTGATGTCGAGGAAGACGAGTTCGTCTGCACCTTCTTCGTTGTAACGTTTGGCGAGTTCTACAGGATCTCCGGCGTCACGTAGATTGACGAAGTTTGTGCCTTTTACGACTCGGCCGTTGGTGACGTCTAGGCAAGGGATGATGCGTTTGGCTAACATAAAAGCAGTCCTTCTGGGTGGCCTAGAAGATAGTCTGTATAAGGCATGGGCCTTTTTCCTTCTGGTTGTACAAGAGTGGGGCTTAGTATGTCGTTTTGTAAGGTGGCGGCAATGATTTTTATTTTTTTCCCTTTTGTTTCAATAAAGGCACCTGGTTTAGGGGAGAAGGCTCTTATTTTTCCGTAACTTATGGCCGGAGGGTCTGTAGGGTCTAAGGTTCTGTCGCTGGTATGTAGTTTTTTACAGGATGTAGCGAGGGAGTGATTTTGTTTTTCCGGTTTAAGAGACTCTAAACCCAAGACGTCGAGGATAGTTTTTGCGGAAAGGTTTGAGAGCGTGTCATGTAAGGTTTTTAGATTATCTGAGTTTTTTATGGTTATTTTTTCAATATAGAGGATGTCCCCTTCATCCATTTTTTCGTTCATATGTATGGCCGTGACACCTGTTTTTGTATCGTTATTGAGTAGTGCGCTATGGATGGGCGAGGCCCCTCGGTAGCTGGGGAGGATGGAGGCGTGTAGATTGATACATATGTAGGTGTCGGTGATGTATTTAGGAAGAATCATGCCATAGGCAATGACGATGATGAGGGATGGGTTTAGGGCTATGACGGCTTTTTCTAGTTCTATTTTGTTAAGGGGAGTCGACACAGATATTTTTTGTTCGATACCCCATTCTTTTATAGGTGTTGGGCTTAGTTTTTTACCTCTGCCTTTTGGGGCATCAGGCTTAGTAAAAATATGTGTGATGGGGGTAACTCTATGTACCGTTTGGAGAGTGGGTAGAGCAAAGTCTGGACTGCCCATGAAGAGAGTGGTGCGTGTATCTATTTTCATACTAATATTAAACCTTAGCGATAGCACACTTCACAAGAGATAATTATAAGAGGGTGCTGTCGCTGCTTAGATAAAAGTGTTTACATCGAAACGGATGTCTTATAGATTGGTTCACTATGTCTAAACTACCTAAAGTCCTTATAGTAGGGCGCCCGAATGTAGGAAAATCTACGTTTGTTAATCGGATTATTAAGAAAAAGAAGGCCATTATTTATGATGAGCCGGGTGTGACGCGTGATATTTCTACCCATGAAGTAGTGTATAAAGGTATGCCTTTTGTACTGATGGATAGTGGTGGGGTTATGTTCTCAAAAGCTAAAGATATGAGCTTTCAGCAAGAGATTGATGACATGG
>CALLLO010000140.1 GCA_938082985.1 uncultured Candidatus Marinamargulisbacteria bacterium
TGATAAAAAATGATACAAGTAGAATCTTATTTAGATGTAGCTGACAATTCAGGTGCAAAAGAGTTGATGTGTATCAAAGTATTGGGTGGATCTAAGAAGAGATATGGTCGCGTTGGAGATCTTATTGTTGCTGTTGTGAAAAAAGCTGTACCTCAGGCGCAGGTTAAGAAGAGTGAGGTGGTTATGGCTGTTATCGTTCGTACGGTAGGTAAGATTAAGCGAAATGATGGTACTGTAATAAGGTTTGATAGGAATGCTGCAGTAGTTGTAAATAAAGAGAATAATCCTAGGGGAACTCGTATTTTTGGACCTATTCCTAGAGAGTTGAGGGATAAGAAATTCATGAAAATTATCTCATTAGCGTCGGATGTCATTTAGGAGTAGTTATGAATAAGTTGAAGAAAGGCGATAATGTTATTGTAATTGCAGGGAAAGATAAGGGTAAAGAAGGAAAGGTTCTTCTGATGTTACCAGATTCTAATAAATTAATTATTGAAAAAATTAACCTTATTAAGAAACATGTTAAGTCAACTCAGGATAGTGATGGAGGAATACTTGAAAAAGAAGCTCCAATCCATTTATCTAACGTTAAACTTGTTGCTCCAGGATCTAAGAAAGCAACTAGAGTAGGATTTAAGGTTGTTAAGGGTAGGAAGACACGAGTTGCTAAGGTAACTGGAGATAGCTTAAAATAAGCGGAGTATGAAATGGCATTTAATTTAAAAAAAGAATATAAAGAAAAAATTGCACAAGAACTTAAGTCAAAACATGGCCTAGGTTCTATGCGTATCCCTAAGTTGGAAAAAATTGTTATTAATCGTGGGTTAGGCGAAGCTGTTACTAATTCAAAAGTGGTAGATTATACTGCTGACCAAATGAAATCTTTAACTGGTCAAAAACCTGTGTTAACTGTTGCGAAGAAGTCTATTTCAAATTTCAAGATAAGAGATGGTCAAATTATTGGATGTAAAGTTACTCTTCGTGACGAAAAAATGTATGATTTTCTTACTAAATTACTTAAGGTGGCGTTGCCTAAAATAAGGGATTTTCGGGGAGTACCTAGGAATTCATTTGATGGCCGTGGGAATTATACTTTAGGTCTTAAAGACGATACAGTTTTTCCTGAAGTTGTTTTCGATAAGGTGGATCGCGCACGTGGTTTTGATATTACTTTCGTGACATCAACAGATAGTGATAAAGAAGCCTATGATTTATTAGATATGATGGGTATGCCCTTCAGAAAGAAATAAAGGAATTAATTATGGCTAAAACATCAATGGTAGAAAAGAATAAAAGAAAGGTAGGCACTACACAACACAGAAATAGATGTAATGTTTGTGGTCGTCCTAGAGGTTTTCTTCGTTTTTTTGGGATTTGTAGAGTTTGCTTCAGAACACTTGCTAGTAACGGATTGTTACCTGGTGTAAGAAAATCTTCGTGGTAAAAAGGAATTAATTATGACAATTATGGATCCCATTTCGGATATGTTTACAAGAATAAGAAATGCAATTATTGCTAAGCTTGATGCGACAGTAATGCCTCATTCAGCCATGAAAGTAGAAATTGCAAAAATTCTAAAATCTGAAGGTTTTATCACTGACTATAAAATCATTGAAGAATCATCGTTTAAGAAGAGTATTGAAATTAAAGTTAAGTATACTACTGAAGGTAATTCGGTTATTTCTGTTTTGAAAAAAGTAAGTAAGCCGAGTAAGCGCATTTATGTAGCTAAGAAAGAAGTGCCTAAGCCACTTAATGGTTTTGGCATTTCGATTGTCTCAACGTCTAAGGGCGTGCTCTCTGGAAGAGAGGCTCGACTTAATAATGTCGGTGGAGAGCTCATCGGGATAGTGTATTAAGGAGTAATTATGTCTAGAGTTGGAAATAAAGTAATTAATATAGAGAGTAATGTCGAAGTTAAAGTTTCTGAAAAATCTGTAACTGTTAAAGGGCCAAAAGGAACTTTAAATTGTGATTTTGATCACAAGGCGGTCAGTTTCAAGGTTGATGAAGGTTCAGTTACAGTTGAGCGCTTGTCTGAAATTAAGTCAGTAAAATCAAAGCACGGTCTGTATAGAGCTCTTGTTGCTAATATGATTGAGGGAGTAACCAGAGGCTTCGAAAAGAAACTTTTTATGCAAGGTATCGGTTATAGAGTTCAATTAAAAGGTAACGATTTGGAATTTTCTTTAGGGTATTCTCATCCTATTTATTTTAAGGCGCCCGAAGGTATTAAGTTCACAGTTTTTGGACAAGATAAATTTGAGGTAGCGGGTATCAATAAGCAACTAGTTGGTGAAGTATGTGCTCAAATTAAAAAATTAAGAAAACGTGATGCATACAAAGGTAAGGGTATTCATTTTGAAGGTGACGTTATTCGAAAGAAAGCCGGTAAGAGTATTAAGAAGTAGGTGAAATATGTCATATAAAAGAAAAAATACCGTAAAGAAAACAAATATTAAAGGATCTTCAGATAAACCACGTTTAACTGTTTTTAGAAGTAATAAATTTATCTTTGCACAGATTATTGACGATATAGCTGGAGAGACTCTAGTTAGCGCCTCTTCTTTGAAGTTAGATAATTCGGGTAATGTAGATGCTGCAAAAGTAGTTGGCAAGGAACTTGCTAAGTTAGCTAAGTCTAAAAATATTGCTACTATAGTTTTTGATAGAGGACGATATCAATTTAAAGGACGTGTAAAAGCATTAGCTGATTCAGCACGAGAGGAAGGTTTACAGTTTTGAAGAATAATAATGAAAGAACTATAGATAGTAGTGAGATTGATTTGGCCCCACAGGTGACTGAAAAGGTAATTCGAATTGACCGTGTTAATAAAGTAGTTAAGGGTGGTAAACGTTTAGCCTTTAGAGCATTTGTTATTGCAGGTGACCATAAAGGGAACGTCTCTTTTGGGTTAGGTAAATCTAAAGAAGTCCCGACTGCGATTAAGAAAGCTGTTGAACGAGCAAAAAAATCGTTAAAGTCTATTAGGATTGTTGAAGGTACGATTCCTCATGAAGTTGTGGGTGTATATGGTGCCTCTCGAGTAATTATTAAACCTGCTAAGCCGGGTACAGGAGTTATTGCGGGGGGCGCTGTTCGAATACTTTTAGAGTCTGCAGGCTATAAAAATATTGTTGCCAAATCATTGGGTTCTAGAAATGCTATTAATGCAACTCAAGCTGCTCTTGCAGGACTTTTATCTTTAAAAGACAGATCGATTGAAGAGAAAATTAGAGGAAAAAAACTCCCTATATTTATTCATGCATTAGAAGAAGATCCTAGGGCTTTTATGCCGGATCCACCTAAGTTGGAGCGTCAAGAACGTAATAATAATCGTGGCCAAAAGAAAGGTGGTGCAAAACCTTGGAACAAAAAGAAATTTGGGGATGAGCCTAAAAAAGAAATAAAGGGTGATTCTAGAAAAGTTACTCCTGTAACGGATAACAAACAGATTAAAGCTGTTAAAAATATTGAGATTACTAAGAATAGTGTGGTTAAGCCTGGCGCTTCCAATGCTAAAAAAGAAAACAAAGAATAGGTGAGACAAAATGACAACTAAACAATTTAAACCTGCAAAAGGATCTGTAAAGAATAGTAAACGACGTGGTCGTGGTAATGCTTCTGGCCTTGGGGGCGAATGTGGACGTGGTCATAAAGGTCAAAAAAGTAGATCAGGATTTAAAAGTAAACCTGGTTTTGAAGGTGGTCAAACTCCTTTATATAGGAGACTTCCTAAAAAAAGAGGTATGAATAACCTTTTTAGAGTTTCTTTTCATGGGGTCAACCTTTCTAAGTTGAATGATTTGTTTTCTGATGGAGAAACGGTTGATAAAGATGCTTTAATTAAAAGAGGAATACTTTCCAAAAATGATAATTTGAAAATATTAGGCGATGGGCATTTAGATAAAAAACTATCTATTGTAGCAGATCGGTTTTCAAAATCCGCTATAGAAAAGATTGAAAAGTCTGGCGGATCTTGTACGCTGACAGCTAATAATGAATAATCTCTCAGCAATATTTAAGATACCAGAATTAAAGAAAAAAATTGTTTATACCATTGCAATATTGGGAGTATATAGACTAGGCAGTCATATCCCTATTTCCGGAGTTGACCTTGAAGGGCTCAATGCGCTGTTTAGTCAAGGCGGTGTATTGGGGTTTTTTAATCTTTTTTCAGGTGGTGCCTTGAGCAGATTCTCAATTTTCGCACTTGGGATACTCCCTTATATTAATGCCTCTATTATTATGCAATTAATGACTATTGTTTGGCCTAAATTAAAAGAAATAGCGGAAGAAGGTGATTTTGGTAGAAAGCAGATTGCGCAGTATACGCGCTACCTTGCTATTTCTCTTGCGTTTGTCCAAGGTGCGATGATGACTTTGAATTTTAGAGAATTCCTTGATCCCAGTGTATCGTTCAGCTTTTTTATGTTTTATGCTGTTTTAAGCCTCGTTGCAGGAGCCGCTATAGTTATGTGGTTCGGTGAAATGATTACAGAAAGAGGCATTGGTAATGGGGCATCTTTATTAATTTTTATTGGTATTATTGCGCAAATGCCTTTTTATATAAAAAATACATACGTATTAGTCCAAGGAGGTACCAGTATCATAGGGGTTGGTATTCTTGTGTTAGTGTTTGTCTGTATTATAGCGAGTATTGTCTACGTACAGGAGGCTGAACGTCGTGTGACAGTTCAGTATGCAAAACGTATTATTGGTAGGAAAATGATGGGCGGACAAAATACATATATTCCTCTTAGATTGATTCAAGGTGGTGTTATGCCTATTATATTTGCTTCCGCAGTAATGCAATTTCCCTTAATGTTTTCTCAGTATATAGATATTGATATAGTTCAACATTTTTTCTCGACTTATTATCGGTATGATGGGCTAGTGTATAATGGCATATTTTGTGTTCTTATTTTCTTTTTCACCTTTTTTTATACTGCGATTACATTTAACCCTCAAGATCTTGCGGATAATATTCGAAAAAATGGAGGTTTTATTACTGGAGTAAGGCCAGGCAAGCCTACTGTAGACCATTTGGAGAAAATTATCACAAAACTAACACTCATTGGCGCTTTGTTTTTAGCTTTTGTTGCTCTTGTACCTGTTTTGACTGCTAATGCGACGAATATAACAAGCTTTATGGGGCTCGGAGGCACAGCACTTTTAATCATTGTTGGCGTAGCTATGGATTTAGTTAAGCAAATCGAAACTTTTGTTATTTCTAAACGATACGAGGGCCTTTCTAAATGACAGCCTATATTACGTTTTTAGGTGCACCAGGTTCTGGGAAGGGTACACAGGCAGATAAAGTTAAAAATATACTTAACATAGAATCTTTAGGTATCGGTGATAGAATGCGACATGAAATTGCAAGAGGTTCTGTCCTTGGTGATAAGATAGATGGATTTGTAAAAAAAGGGCTCTTAGTTCCAGATGATATAGTCATAGATGTGGTACGTAATGGTGTGTCAGTTGATATGTTTAAAAAGGGATTTATAGCAGATGGTTTTCCTCGAAATTTGATACAAGCTATAGCTTATGATAGGTTTCTTTCAAATAAGGATCTTAGGACTATTGTAATTTATATTGAGGTTCCTTTGAATAAGCTTAAAGAAAGATTATTAGGTCGTGGTCGCGAAGATGATATTCCAGAGATTATTGATAATCGTAATCGTGTGTACTTGGAGCAGACAAAGCCAATTTTAAAGTATTTTTCTGATCGTTTAATTACTATAAATGGAGATCAAGATCCTGAATCTGTTTTAGAGGATATTTGTACTGTTATTAATAAGGAGAAAATTTCTCTTAACAAGTAAGGCTAAATCGTCTATAATAGGCGCCCCGTATAGGTTGAGATGATAATAAAGGTGATGGATTATGAAAGTTAGACCTTCAGTAAAGAAAAGATGTAAAAATTGTAAAATAGTTAAACGGCATGGAGTTGTTCGTGTAATTTGCGAAATTCCAAAGCACAAGCAAAGACAAGGATAGGAGGAAGAAAGTGGCAAGACTTAGTGGTGTAGATTTACCCAAGACAAAACGGATACTAATAGGATTAACTTATATATATGGGGTAGGTCCTGCTATAGCTGCTGAAATCCTAGAAAAGACAAAGATTAAACCAGACACAAGAGTAAAGGATTTAGCTGAAGACGAAGTCGTGAAGTTGAGAAATATCCTGCGTGAATATAATATTGAGGGAGACCTTAGACGGCAGACACATCAAGACATTAAGCGTTTGCAAGAGGTTGCTTCATTTAGAGGTATACGACATCGAAAGAAGCTTCCTGTTCGAGGGCAAAGAACTCATACTAATGCCAGGACTAAGCGCGGGAAGAAGATTGCAGTTGCTGGTAAGAAAAAGGCAGTTCGTTAGATCAGGAGGATAGAATTTGAAAGTTAAAAAGAAAAAAATTAAAAAGCATATACCCCAAGGAATCGCGACTATTAAGTCAACGTTTAATAATACAATTGTTTCGATTGCAGATCTTGATGGCAATGTTATTGCATGGCAATCGTCTGGGACAGTAGGTTTTAAGGGGTCTAAAAAGGGAACTCCGTTTGCTGCTCAACTTGCAGGTGAATCTGCAGCAAAAAAGGCTAGGGAATCTGTCGGGATGGAGAGCTTAATTGTTGTTGTTAAGGGACCAGGTTCTGGTAGAGAGACTGCAATTCGTGCAATTCAGGCAGCCGGTCTTGATGTTGAGTCAATTAAAGATATCACGCCAATCCCTCATAATGGATGTCGGCCAAGAAAAAGACGTAGAGTGTAGGAGAGGATTTAGTAATGGGAAGATATACAGGACCAAGTTGTAAGTTGTGTCGGAGAGCGCGTGAAAAGCTTTTGCTGAAGGGTGAGAGATGTTTTACGGCTAAGTGTGCTATAGAAAAAAGAAACTACCCACCGGGGATACGTTCCTTGCGCCCGCCTAAGATTTCTGAATATGGAAGAAGGTTGAGAGAAAAGCAGAAGTTGCGTTTTTTTTATGGCGTCTCTGAGAAACAGATGCGAATTTATTTTGCTATTGCATCAAAGAAGCAAGGTGTTACAGGGTATAATCTGTTAGCATTATTTGAAAGGCGTTTTGATAATGTTTTGTACCGAGCTTCACTAGGAAAATCAAGAAAAGAATCTAGGCAGCTACTTAAGCATAAACATTTTTTGCTTAATGGAAAGAGAATGGATGTTCCTTCGTACACTTGTAAAGTAGGGGACGTTATTTCTATTAGGCCAAAAAGTCTTTCTTTGTTTAAAGATACAATTGAAACTTTAAAGAGTGCTGTCATTCCTGAGTGGTTACATTATGACGCTAAAGCGCAGTCTCTTACAGTTCAAGATGAGCCAACTCGTATGCAAATTGACATTCCTGTCGAAGAGCATTTGATTGTTGAGTATTACTCGAAATAAGTTTAGGAGAATATAGATATGTCAAATCCACAATCATGGGTAAAATACGAAGACTTAACGAATGATGGGGGACGGTTTACAATTGCTCCCCTAGATAAAGGTATGGGGAATACAATAGGCAATGCTATGAGGCGTGTACTGCTATCTTCCCTCTCTGGTGCTGCAGTTACCTCAGTGAAAATTGAAGGCGTCACACATGAGTTTTCAACAGTCCCAAATATTATTGAAGATGTTTTAGATATTATTTGTAATTTAAAGGGAGTTATATTTAAAACCTCTGATAATGATAAAAAGGTGCTTACATTAGAAGCATCTTCTAAGGGGATTGTTTCTGCTAATGATCTTAAGTGTGACAGTACAATTGAAGTTGTTAATAAAGATCATCACATCGCAACAATTACTGCCCCCACGACTTTCAAAATCGAACTAATAGTAGAAGTTGGCGTTGGTTTTCGTGCAACACAGTTAGTTAAAGTTAATGAGCAAGGGGTTGATGCTATAACAGTGGATGCTTCTTTTTCTCCGATTAAGCGTGTTAATCAACAGGTTGAAAGTATACGTGTTGGAAAAGAACTTGATCATGATCAACTGTTTCTTGATGTTTGGACAGATGGTAGTATCAATGTTGAAGAGGCTATTCGTGAGGCGTCATCTATCCTTATTGATAAATTTCAATTATTTAATTCTATAAATGAAGAGCCCATCGTTACTGTATCAGCGGATTCTGATTCTACTGAAGTTGACAACTCAGTTTTGGAAATGGCTATTGATGATCTAGAACTTTCTGCTAGATCCTCAAACTGTCTTAAGCGCGCAGGGATAGAAACTGTTGGCGAGTTAGTTGAGAAAGATATGTCTGAACTTATTCAAATTAAAAACTTTGGGAAGAAAAGTGCGGATGAAATTAATGGTAAGCTAGCTCAGTTCAACTTAGCTCTGAAAGGATAAAATATGCGTCATTCAAAAGGTAATAAAAAACTTAATAAACCTACTGACCAGCGATTAGCTTTGTTGAAAAGCTTAGTCATTGCTTTGTTTGAAAATAGTCGAATTAAGACTACTGACTTACGAGCAAAAGAAGCAAAGAAAATTGCAGAAAAGCTCATTACTTTAGGGAAAAATGGTACGTTACATGCCAGACGTCAGGCCCTAAAAATTCTTCCTAATAAAGATATTGTTAAATCAGTATTTTCTGAACTTGCGCCTAAATTTAAGGAGCGAGCAGGTGGTTACACACGAATTACCAAATTGGGATTTCGTCGTGGTGATGCTGCTACAATATCTTTGTTAGAGCTTGTTGACTAAATATAAGCTCTGTGTAGCCTACGATGGCTACGATTTCTGTGGGTATCAGATTCAGGTGAATCACCCTACGGTTGAAGAAACAGTCCTTAATGCAGTACGAAAAATCGTTAAGGGTGTGGATAAGCTAAAAGCATCGGGTCGTACTGACTCGGGTGTGCATTCAGAGGGGCAAATTATCCTTTTTGAAACAGCTGAGATCTTTGATAAAAACCAATTATTATATTCTTTAAATCAGATTCTGCCGAATACGATTTGGATTAAAACTGTTGACTCTGTTGGTAGCTCTTTTGATGCCAGGTTTTCAGCAAAGAGTAGGTCGTATAGGTATTTGTTTATGTCAGATAAAGTGCCTATATACTTACGGGATCGTGTCGTTCAGGTTTCATTTATACCAGATGACTCGATCCTAGATGATTTTTCAAATGTTTTTTGTGGGACACATGATTTTAAGTGTTTTAGAAGTGTTGGCTCAAATGATAATTGTACCGTGAGGTCTCTTTTTGAGTTTTCTATTTTTAAAAGACAATACCCAGGTTTATATAACGAACTTAAAGATTGCTTCATTTATGAAGTAAGCATTGTAGCAAACGGTTTTTTATATAGAATGGTTAGACATATAGTAGGTTCGGTTTTTGAAGTGCTTCGTGGGAAGTACAGTGTTGAAGAATTATTGAAATATTTTCATGCTGAGCGCGCTGTTTTTAAATATGCGGTTGCTCCAGCTAAGGGATTAACCTTACTTAAGGTTACCTATTAAAAAAAGGAGTTAAAAAATGAAAAAACAGACATCATTTTATGCTAGAAAAGAAGATTTAGAAAAAGAATGGTTTGTTGTAGACGCAACAGACGAGATTTTGGGACGATTAGCTAGCTTTGTAGCTACAATTTTGAGAGGTAAACATAAACCTACATATACGCCATCTGTCGATACAGGTGACTTTGTCATTATTAAAAATGCTGAAAAAGTTACTGTTACAGGGAAAAAGAAAACTGATAAAAAATACTTTAGACATTCAAGATACCCCGGAGGTTTAAAAGAAACTACATTTGAAAAGCTAATTGAAAAAAAACCGGAAGATGTTTTATATCGTGCGATAAAAGGTATGCTTCCTCATAATCGTCTTGGTAGACAAATGCTTACAAAAGTTAAAATCTATGCGGGAGAGACGCACCCTCATGAATCTCAAAACCCAAATTATCTAACTATGCCTAATAAGGAGGTGCTATAATGACTAAGTCAGAAACTAAGGTTAAGCCAGTTACTAAGAATAAGGATGTTGTCCTTGAACTTAAGGTGCCTAACTGTTCCAATTATGGTACGGGCAAGAGAAAGAATGCAATTGCTAAAGTTTGGTTATTTGAAGGGAAAGGCCAAGTTTCTATTAATAATAAGAAATCTATAGCTTATTTAGGTAGTGATGTTCTAGTCAGTGTTGTACTTAGACCCCTCCAACTATTAGGGCTTTCTTCTAAATATGATGTGAAAATATCTACTTTAGGTGGAGGTCTTGTTGGCCAGGCGGATGCTTGTGCTCACGGTATTTCAAGGGCTTTGCTAGAGATGAATGAGTCTTTTAGACAAAAGTTAAAAGAAGCTGGTCTTTTAACTCGAGATTCACGAATTAAAGAACGTAAAAAATATGGTCGTAAAAAAGCTAGAAAAGGCTATCAATTTAGAAAACGATAGTTATTTCTTTTTGGCTGCCCTAAAGGGTAGCCTTTTTTTTATCTATAATTAATGAGGATAATCATGTCAAAAATAAAAACATATAATAAAATTGCACAAGGTGGATTAAATATCTTAATTGATTCTGGGTTTGAAGTTTCCGATGCTATTGATAATCCGGATGCTATTATCTTAAGAAGTGAAAAACTTCATACTATGACTATTGAATCTAATTTAAAAGCCATTGGGCGTGCTGGAGCGGGTGTTAATAATATTCCTGTAGATAAATGTACTAATGCAGGCGTGGTTGTCTTTAATTCTCCAGGCGCAAATGCTAATGCGGTTAAAGAGCTCGTAATCGCGGGCTTACTTCTTTCAGCTAGGGATATTTTTGCTGGTATTAATTATTCTAAGTCTCTGAAAGGACGAGGATCCGAAGTGAATACGTTGGTTGAGAAGAATAAAGCTTTATTTAAAGGGATTGAAATTTCCGGTAAAAAGCTGGCTGTTGTAGGATTAGGTGCTATTGGTGTCATGGTTGCAAATGCTGCTGTAGAACTGGGTATGTCTGTGAGTGGCTATGATCCATTTATTTCAGTGGATCGAGCCTGGGGATTATCTAGCTCAGTAATTCAGGCGAGTAATTTGAATAAATTATTATCGGGGGCTGACTTTGTGTCGCTTCATATACCATTAACAGATTCCACAAAAGATTTTATAAATAGTTCTTGCCTATCGAAATTAAAAAATACTGCTACTATTTTAAATTTTTCACGCCCTGAAATTGTAGATCAAGAGGCTATTGTAACTGCGTTAAATCTAGGCGGTATACACCGTTATGTTACAGATTTTCCTTCGGAATTACTTTTGAGTTCTGATAAAGTTATTCCAATGCCTCATTTGGGGGCATCAACTAAAGAGGCGGAAGATAATTGTGCTGTTATGATTGGAAATCAAATTAAAGAATTTTTGGATAA
>CALLLO010000141.1 GCA_938082985.1 uncultured Candidatus Marinamargulisbacteria bacterium
TAATCGGTGAGCCAACTTACGCAGGTTTTACAGCACCCTTTACCTTTCCTCTTTTAATGAAACATGAAATATGGATAGAGGTCGAATAATAGATTCTTGTCGAGGGGTGAACATCTTGTCGATATCTTTTTTAAGAACGGCATTTACTATAAAATTTCCAATAGGGATGTCGTTAAATTTGTGCTTTAACCTTGCACCTGAGCTGACCTAATTCTTGTTAATGTTTTTTACGAAAGGTTTTACCACTTTCTAAAGTGGGGTTTTTTTCTGAGGATATGTCTACAATACGAGGCAAAATCACTTAAGTTACCATATCGCTCAAAGGCCACTATCAAAGCCTTCACTAAGTCGATATTTCCCTCTGATTCGGAAAATGCTTTTTTTACATTATCTCGATACATTTGCACATTCTGTACGATATTTATCCGTTTCACAGGGTATCCGATTTTTAAATGAAAGCCTCCTCCGTAAACGTGAATGTGTGGGGTTTTATTCGCTGCTCCAAAAGGATAGTCCTTTCGTTCTAAGTCTGTATACGGGTTTAAAAAATTACTTTGCGTGGTTTGTCCTGTGAAATGTACGACGTGCTGGTAAAATGCGAACTAAGTTTATAGAAAATCCAAACATTGCCCAAGGATTAGTCCTATCCGACTACGGCGCTATTATTCAATTTTCAGTTTTTGAATCGGTAAAGGCCGTGGGTATTCCCTTTGTAATAAGTGGTGTTTTTTTGTTGCGTGTCAGTTTTTTTTTGGGTATTAGTAAGCAGTCTTACCCGTTACTTTATGGTGGGCCATTGCGGGACATTTTTTAAACAGGCGGGAGTAATAGAGCCAAATAATAGCGATTTAAGGATGTTAAGTACTATTTCTTCACTATTTCGAGATTGTATACTACCGGTTTTAAATAGCGCTATTATTTGGTTTTTTTGTTTATCGGTATTGGTCGGGCTTGTTTCTTTGAAATTTGGCCACTGGTTAGGCAATTGAAGCTTAAGTCCGCCTATGTTGATTTTGATCTAGATAGTGCAGCTGCCCTAGAGCAATTGTTAGTCATATTAAAAGAGTTTGGTAAAAAAAGTTTTAGCATAACAACTCTTATCAAAAGCTATTGAGCTATCTTCGGTGGAGGTATAGAGGCAGATATTAGAGAAAGCGAAGAGTTTGTAAATATTTTCAGATACGATCTTGGTGGTATACTACAATGTATTATGGATAAAAAACTACCGAATCAGTATCTCGATTTACCCCAAATACTTTACAAAAAAACAATACCCACGGCGTTTTCGGACTCAGAATTTATTTTATTTAATGATGATTTAGCTGAAGAATTCGGGCTAACTCAAGAAAATTTTTATGGTCACAACACACTAGATGTTTTTTCTGGCTGTGATACGAGCTGTTGGGAGCAGCCGATATCTTTGGCCTATGCGGGGCATCAATTTGGACATTTTGTACCTCAATTAGGGGATGGGCGGGCGCATTTACTTGGACAAGTGCTGGATAAGGATGGACAGTTGTGGGACCTTCAATTAAAGGGTTCGGGACGTACGCCTTTTTCTCGAGGTGGAGATGGGAAGTCTCGCTTGGGGCCGGCACTTCGTGAATATGTAATGAGTGAAGCGATGCATGGCTTAGATATTCCTACTACGCGTACCTTAGCTGTACTTAGTACAGGTGAAACAGTACAACGTGAAACATTAGTCCCAGGTGGGCTTTCTGTTAGGGTGGCACGCTCGCATTTGAGAGTGGGGACCTTTGAATTTTTAATGGCGAGACAGGATATTTCCGCCATGGAAACCACGATGAATTTTGTTATTGACAAGTATTACCCAGAGTTACGTACGGAAGAAAACAAAGCGCTGAGCCTTCTGGGTGCCATTATAAAAAAACAAGCGAGGTTGATTGCGAAATGGATGGGAGTAGGCTTTATCCATGGCGTGATGAATACGGACAATGTGTCTATTGTCGGTGATACGATTGATTATGGACCTTGTGCGTTTATGAATACTTACGACCCACGTACTGTGTATAGTTCGATTGATCGTGAAGCGCGCTACGCATATGGGAATCAGGCGAATGCTATGGAGTGGAATATGAGTAGGCTCGCGCAGGCGATGTTGCCACTTTTTGATACGGACTATGACAAAGGGGCTCGATTGGCCACTGAACTTTTAGAGGGCTTTGACGCGTGTTTTAAAAAAGAAAGGCGTGTCGTTTTTTCTGAAAAATTAGGAAATAAGCAGCTGAGTGACGCAGATATTGATACGTATTTGTTAGAACTTGAGCGGGGGAAGAAAGACGGGACGCTTGCGTTTAGGCAGGGGTATGCTCAGAGACCTAATCCACTCTATATCCCTCGAAATCATTGGGTGGATAGGGCTATTCGTGAAGCTGAGGAAGATGGGTATGTGTCTTTAATTCAGGAGCTAACGGAGGTGTTGAAATCTCCGTATAAGGAGCAGAAGGATGGGGAGCGGTTTGCTGCAGCACCTGGTGAAGGTGAGGATATTACGGCTACTTTTTGTGGGACGTGAAAGAGAGGCGTAGTCTAGACTACGCCCTCCATTTTATTTAATCGGAGATAGTAATTCTGGGTTTTGCACTAATCGTCGAACACCATGCGCGTGATGTTCTTCAAAGACATTTCCTTTCGCCCATTCATGTAAGGATTCGATGTCTAATTTTGCAGTTTGTGGGCGAACACTCCATGTTACTTCTGTGGGTGATAGCTCTGTGGCTGTATAGCTGGTGCCTGTGGTAGATCCGCGATAAACAATGGGGGTGCCTGTTGAAGTTGGGAGTGTTTTGGCTTGGTATTTCCCTTTTGTTTTTTTCGTTTCAAGCGTGTAATCATTAAAATTAAGGGCATAGGGATCGTTAACTAATAAAAATACTTGAGCTTCTACACGTAGAATGTGGGCACATCCTTCTTGAAGACACGAGCTTAATCCATGTCCTGGTTTAGTTTTACAAGAACTGTATACCCAATGTACTTCGACAGTATCGCCGGGCTCAATATCTTTGAATGTACCTTCTCCATTATGAGGATCTTTTAATTGAGGGGCTGTTAAGCTTGATGTTTCATTACTTACATATCCGCCATGTGCATCAGGGCCGGCAAAGATCGAATAATCAGGGGTTCTTTGCACATCCCCTCGAAACGGACCCATTAGAAATCATCTGCTGACTCGAAATCATCCTCATATCCTTCAATTGGAAGAATATCAATCAAGGATTCATTTTTAATAAGCTCAAACAACTTATTAAGACTAGTATGCGACGAGAAATTACTGAGGTCATATTTCCCATATAAGTTGATGTTAATCCAAGAAATAGGGCTAATTCTTTTTAAAGCTTCAATTTGCTCATCTTGGCACTCCTTTAATTTTTCCAAATAAAACTGCGAAAGAATGTGGCTGTTATAGTGCAAAATTACATTACAAATTAAACGGGTAGATTCCTTGAAAAGGTGTTGTTCTTGTTCAGTTTTAGCAACAATTTTACCGCCATTAGCATATCCAACAGCCCCTGTTAACTGATGATAAGATTCTCCTCTATTAAGCGCGACTCTCATGTTCTGTCTGTATTTGAGGCTATTAATGGTCTTCAGTATATGTATGGACCGTAACACCTTGTTGTATTCAGCAATGGCTTTTCTAGTTTTATTACTCTTCAATGAATAGTTTAATTTTTTCACAATCGTGCTGACTGTTCCTGTCTTAGATAAAATTGAAGATACAATTCTCTTAATATTAAACTCTTCACCATAATAAAGAGGCTCATCAATTATTTGCTTAGGTTTAATGACGTAAAATATAGCACTCGCTACTTTCTAGGACCAGAATCCAGAACCATTGATATATTCAAGTAAGATTA
>CALLLO010000142.1 GCA_938082985.1 uncultured Candidatus Marinamargulisbacteria bacterium
CTTTCCCACTGGGTATCCACAATACTAAACAAGACTGTATCTCTCACAAAATCTCCCTGTACAATCTTATGTCTTCTCAAGACCCCATCTTCAGTAGCACCTAAATATCGCATCGCAGACAAGGACCTCTTATTTCTCGCATCCACATGAAATTCCACCCGATTCCAAGCTAAGCTCTCAAATACTTGACTCAATAACATCAGCTTAACCTCAGCATTAATCCCTGTTCCCCACCTGCCTGGCTGATACCAAGTAAAGCCAAGACTTAGTCGTTTATTTGCAGGTGATACGTCGTAATAACGTGAGGATCCTACAGGGGTATTTGTATCGTTATCGATAACAGTGTAGGCGATATAGATCTCGTTTTCATGGTTACGTTTTAAGGCAGACATGTACTGCTCGCAATAAGTATCAGTATTCATGTCGACAGGTTTTGCACACTCCCACAAACGTTCGTCTTGTCCCGCCAAGATTAAACCTTCTAGATGAGCGTCCGTAAAGAGTTCTAGTCTGTAGCGATTGTGAGTTAAAGAGGGTGTAAACATAAGATCTTTATTTTACACACTAAACCCCAATCATGATACTATAATTGCATGATGATTCGAAACCCTCTTAATACCCCAAAAACAGTCTCCAATCTTACAAATACTAACAGAGTGAAAGCGGCTACAGGTGCTTCTACTCTTAGCTTTGCCTTATTCTATGCGCCTGAAAGTCTCAGACAAAAATTAGTAAAAGATGCGAGTGGTCTTAAAAGTGTAAAAGAACAGGCCACTCGCATGTATAATAATGGGGGGATAAGCCGACTATATAGAGGTGGCAGCTTAGCGTGTTTACATTTAACGGCGTCTCGAGCAGTTAATTTTGGATTAGTCGGGGACTTTCAAAAAACACTTCACCCATTCCTTGGAGAGTCTCCACTGACTGCAGCCTTAGCCGGAGCAGGTGCGGCGACGATAAAAGCGCTTGTTTTTCAACCTATAGATATTATAAAAGTAAGATTGCAGACAGAATCGCAAAAAGAGAGGGTCCAGCAATTAAAGCCTCTGGGCATGATCAACAATCATTATAAACAGTGGGGATATAAAGGGTTTTATACCGGATTAGGAAATGCGATAGTAAAAAGCGGTGGGGGCTTTGGTTTGTATATGTTCACCAGAGAAAAAGCAGATGAACAGCTGGCTCAAAATACCTGGGTAACAGGCGCGGCCAAAAATATCGTAGTGGGTAGTATTGTAGGCGCTATCACGACGACGAGCATATATCCTTTTGACGTGCTAAAAACACAACGAGCCTCAGGCCAGTACGTCGGGGTGTCATCATTTAAGTTAGCCGGTGACTTAGTGAAAACTCATGGGCCTAAAGTTCTATATCGAGGCTTACCTCTTCGTCTTAGCTTAGGGGTTTTGCAAGGCGGTGTCTTTAATGGGGTCTTAAGATACTTAGAGGAAAAGAGATAGAGAGTTTTGCCCTAATACGGCTCGCCGGTTCTTAATTTAAGTCGTGCTTTTAATAATAGTATCAAGCTCACTAATGAGCTTAGATACATGCTGTCTGTTGGGGCCAGAAATATAGGTGCGTGAGTGGTAGTCTGAAAACAAAGCTTTGAGCGTTTCTTTTTGATGGGTGTGATGTGTGGAGAGTAAGGAGGCACAGGCGGAGAGACTTTTTTGAGAGAGGTTCCCGTTCCACTGTTCGCCTAGTTCTTTTTTTAGACATTCTTTGAGTGTGTAACTAAACGGAAAGACAGGAGATGTATGGTTAATAAGTACTTTTATTAAACTCCATTTATGTTTGGGTAAGGTTCCAAACAAACGTTTAAAGGCGGACTGAAAGTGCTCATCTGTTTGCTGTGTTAAGACAAAGAAATCATGTTGAATATGAATACATTCCAATAATATTCGGCGCTTAGCATGCAGGATCATCGGCAAAAACTCGCCCAAAAAGTGACGCTCATTATCTGTTATCTCGGTCATTATATTGATTTGATTGACTTTCTTAGGGTCAATAAACCCAGTGTTATTGACGATGCCTTGCCTCTTAAGTTTGTGAAGAAAAAGTTTAGCCTCTTTTTTACCTACTTTATGCTTCTTAAAATCGTCACTACTAAAGGGGAGTGATAGGTGGTCTATAAATACATCAGCTGAACATTGAACCTCCGTACTTGACCTAAGGCTATAGTCGCCGTTTGTGAATAAATGGAAGATATGGGCCTGTAAGCGAGGCGATAGTAATGTCTCTATATCAAAGGTGTTAAAGGCTTGATATAGCGTATCGAGCTGTCGATAAAACTGCGCGTGTAAAGGCCCCGCGTCCATAGAAAAACCCAATAGGCGGTCACATAAAAGGAGGGGGTCCGGTGATATTTTTTGGATACGTGTATGTTGGGTGAGTACACCGCTAATACGTTTCCAAAATCGCTTAACTTCTCGGGCTTCATGCGCCTCATCTGTCCAGCTATTCTTGTCATGACTGTGTCTTTTTTTCATTATGGTAGATAAGGCCTTACTGGCTTTTAATGAGTCAGGCATGTCTGTAAATCTACTCAGTTTTAGATGGCCAAAGGAATCAATAAGATGATGGTCTTGCAGGGTCAGAAAGATGTCGGATCCTTGAAAAAATGACTCCCACATAAGCGGAGAGATTCTCCCGATTTGTTGGCCGGGATTGAGCGTAGTAAGTAAGAAGTAGGGGACATGCTCCTTGCCCTTTATATAAGGAGCTTCGGAACGGAATGCGTGTGCTACGTCGGTGTATAGGCGTGGATACTCAGCTCTAAAAGACTTGCACATACTCAATACTTCTAAAACGTTAAGTCCCTGTGCTAAAAGTTTAATCACAGCCTCTCGTTGTTCTTTAGGCGACGATGTTTTATACAGAGATATGAAGTAGAGAAAACGTGTGCGGGCTTCGTATAGACGATCAATAGAGATAGATAGAAAGGTGTTAATGTGGGCGATATGGGGGGCTATCACCGCGTATAAAACGCTAGGGGTGACAATAAAAAAGGTTAGAATGATTTCTTGCATGACAAGGCGTTTCTGTTGTGAAAGTGCCCCGTCATTAATCTTAGCCAATGTGGTTTTAATGACGGAGGCTACTATGTTCTCTCGCCAGAATTTATAGCTGCTTTTTTGTTCTGTTTCAGTTGTGTCTTGTAAGAGGTAATGGACTAAATGAAAACGCACGCTGGACTGTCTGTTTTCATGCCATAACAATAGGAGTATTTTTTTTAATGGAAGCGATTTTAAGCCTTTAACAAGTAAGGTGCGCCCGGGCTTGGTTAAAATAAAAGTGTGAACCACATCGTCAATAAAACGTTGAATACCTGCTGAAGGGACGTTTTGGTTGCTTACATAATACATCAGCCCAACAGGGGGCGTGTCCGCAATGATTGGCTTTGTATGTTTTTCAAAAAATATAGCAGGACAATAATAAGATAAAGTAGATAGAAAATGCTCACGAGCCTGAATACGCGAGATAAATAAGGCTTTTAGTTGAATAAAGAAGGCCTGCCTTTCTCTACTGTCAGGCCATACAGCTTCAAAGGACTGAGGAGGAAAGGCCGCTCTGTCTGACCAGGTAGAGCTAATCAGCCCCAGAGGGTCCAAAAACTGACACGTGAGTAAGCTTGTGTAGATCGGCTCAACATCAAAATCTGGAGGGAGTAGGGTGCTAATATCTTCTTGTGATATTTTTCCAGATAATAAAACAAAGTGATACGCCCACGTTGGAAGTGAGGCATGTTCTTGATGATATTTTTGTAAAAACAAGGCTAAAATTTTAACAAAGCCTGAACGTTTTGTCTGGATAGCCTGTAAGAACAAACACCCCACAGCTGTGGTGAATGTGGACGCTTCGCTAAAGTGAATCTCTCCTGTATTAGGAAAGTCAGGGAGGTCGTCTAAGAGGGGGCTTAAAGCATCACTAAAGCAGGATTCAAAATACGGGACTAATTCTACATGAGGGCGATCACAGACATCGATGAGCAGAGGCGAGCCTAGTGTCATCTGTGTAGTAAAATAGTGTCGGATAATACGATCTATCCCCGAGCCTTTTACACAAAATTTTGTCAGTAAGACGGGCATTTTAGTATCCGTCAACAAGGTAGACCACAAGGGGATAAATAAGGGTGTGTCGAGGACTTTAGATAAAAGAAGAGCGGCTAAGCTTCCTTTTCTAGAGACTAATAATCCTGAGAGTAACGGAATGGCGTCTTCTTGTGAAAGCACAGGGGACTGAATAATAAGGTCGAGGTGGCTATGGGCATGAAGCGTGGTATGCACAGTAAGGATAGGTTTAAACCAGTCTAGAAATTCGTGACGTTTAACCGGATACATCGACATAAGAAAGCAGAGTCGTTCAAAGGATCGTGCGAGTTTTTCAGGACTAGCTTTGACTATCTTTTCTTCTAATAAACGTTGAGATAGCGAGCGCAAGATTTGCTGCACGAGTACGTGTTCACGGGGGGTTTCTATAGCGATGATAAGAGAGTCCCAAAGGCTACTGGCTGTAGCCCAAGACTCAATGAGCCGATCAAACAAGGGGCTCTCTGGGTCTCCGGCATTATGTTCTAAATATTGTAAAAATAGCGATCTCGAATGCTTAGAAGCTACTATATCACTCATATGGTGCTCAAGTTGAAAGGGCTGGATGTGTGAGTGTTGAGATGTTTCCAAATTCTGAATCATGCGTTGTACAAGGGGAAATCCTGCGTTCTTGTTTTGGAAAGAGCTCAGTACTGCTTTAAGAAATGGGTCTGATTCTGAGAGCTTGGGGCTAGGCGTATTCACAATGTCGAGCAACTGGATGTTTAAATTATGTAGATCGCTGGCGCTAAATTGAAAAGAAAGACCTCCTTGTGGTGAGGGGTCATAAAAATCACGCAGACAGGTGTGTATCTCTTCTTGCTTTTTATTAGATAAGTCGACACTGAGGTAATGGGTCAAAAAGTGAATAGCCTCTGCAGGTATTAATCGGTTTAAATACGTATTAATATCCTGAGTAAGGGTCATGTTAGGTCGTAACAGTTTTAGCGTGACTATGTGTCTTAGTACAGGAGGGACACTCGATAAAAGGAGTAAAGAGCGGAAGCCAGTAGGAGATTTAGCTGCAAAAGCATTTAAAATAGGATAAGAATCAGTGTTGAGAAACAGTGTGGCTATAGAGCTGTGATGCTTGACGGACAATGATTCTGGGGCAAATCCAAATGAGGCTATCGTTGCGAGAAGTACAGAGCCTTGTAAGGTCTGTGTATGGGTTAGTAAATAGGAGTAAATCATCGACTGAATGATGGCGGGGCTTTTTGAGAAATCTAGACCTTGAATAGCGGCAATAAATGGGGCTTCATAGTGACAATGAAGAAGGTACATAAGCTGTGATAAAAAGGCACTTCTTTGGCTTTGATGTTCAGAAAAATAATGGTGAAAGAAGAGGGTTTGTACGATGTAATGTACGGGTAATTTTTTTTCATTAATAAGAGTGACTAAGCACTGTTTTAAAATCTGCTCGGGTAACTGTGACAAGATATCCAACATATCATCTTGGGAGATACTCTCGTAGGGAAGTGTTTCTGGGAAAAGTGTATCGTAAATTAAATCTGATAAGGGACCAATGCAGGCTTCAAAATGCTCAGTTAGAAGGCTGAGTTCTCCTTTAAACACAATATAGTTTAAGACTGTGGCTAAACTATCTACTTTAGTTAGGTGAGACAAGGCTGACGGACACACTTTTAATACAAAATACTGTATCTGCGGATGCAAGTGATAAAACGGGAGTTTGCTATCTAGGACCCCGTCTTTCGTAAGTATTTGTGTGAGTGAGTCGAGGAGTGCGGGCTCAGAAAAAATAATATCAATGGAAGCAGAATCCAAAGGGGCCTTGAGTTTGTTTAAGCGAAGCGTGTAGTCAATAAACGCATCTCTAAGGGTCGAGTCTTGACTTAATATGAGAGACCAGAACAATGCCGTGTGCTTAAACAAAAAGTTAGGGATGAAAAAAGAAATGCGTTCGGGGAATACCTGGAAAAGATGCGTAAAAGAGTCATAGAGTCGTTCGAAAGATTTGGGGTCCTGATTATGCTCCACTTGTTGGGCCCAAGCAGAGAGTTTGTTGCTGCTTTCCCAGAGTTTTAGGGGATTTAATGGGTGGGCAAACTCTGTGCCGGTTTGGGCCACGGACTCACTATGTGCCTGTAAAAATGCGTATTCATCTTTAAACGTTTCGGGTGAAACAAGCCACGGTTGAAAGTGTGCTATATCGTGAAGGCTCACAGACGGGAGGTGCTGCATAATGGCTAAGCATAAGACATGGTGATGAGTCGCGAGAGCTGTCAAAATATACCTTATTTTATTTTTTAAACTCATACCCAAACTGAGTGTCTTAGCATCTTTATAACGCAGGCCTAAGTAGCGAATGCAATAGAGTGCCTCAGAATCGGATAAGCTTTCAAAAATGGTAGAAAGGTTTATAACACTATGTAGGAGGGGTAAGTGTTGGAGTTCTAGAGAATAAAATATAGTAAAAAGATGAGTCACATCTCTAGCACATTTAAAGCGTCCTTCAACAAAGGTAATAAGCTCTGTCTGCGAGGCACTTATCTCAGAGAACAGGCATAAGAACGACCGTGTAATAGTTGTGGAACACCTAACGGGTTTAAAGAAAATAAGGTGGTAAAAAGCGGCCTGACAGAGGTCTTGAGATGCCGACAGGTAGTGTGATTGCATAGTGGTGAAGGATGCATGTAAGGTAGCCTGGGATAGTGTATGTAAAATAATGCCTGCAATCATTAATTTTTCACAGTCCGAATGGCGCGTGTTTAAGGCCTCAAACCAACTGTCATTAATGACACCGAGCACGACAAATTCATGACGCATACCCAGCAAGAGTTGTTGCATATGGGTCAAATCAAGGCTAACAGATTGATGTGTCATCGTGTGTTTAAATAAGCGTTCGGAGATAAGGACTAAGGCGTCAGCGTCATCTTGATATTGGTGATGAAGGTGGTAGACCATTTCATAAAGTTCAAACAGATATTCGTCTACGTGTGGCTGTGTTTCAGCGTCTAGAACGAGCTGCTTAAATAGGGCCGATAAGACATCTTTTTTTACGGCTTCTAAAGACATACGAGACCCAGGAGGTGTGTGTTTTTTGTAAACCATCTGTTTGAAAGCACTAAAATCAAAAGTCATGAAATGAGTGAAGGCGACCTGTTCAGAAAATGAGAATTGTGTAAAAAATTCATACGGCGCAGAGTGCGTACCCTCAGTACCCTCAATCATGGCAGAAAAGGCTGGGAGAAAAGGATATTTATTTTTAATGTGTGGATGCAAGGCTTTAGGGAATGTTGCATATAAAAAAGAAGATATGGCGTGACGAAGAGCGGGGTGCGTGTCTGTGTTGTGTAGGTGAGACTCTATAGACATGAAGGCGTTTACACTTGTGAAAAATAGCCAAGGTTTTTTTATTTTAAGTGAGGCTAAAAAAGCAGGAGAGTCTTCACATAGTGTCGTGAGGATATCCAGAAATAGTGGCGAGGGTATCTCTTGGCTAGCTAGACGGTCAAAAAAGTGTGTGTAGCGTGTATTTAGAGTTGAAATACGTGTAAATAAAGACCCAACCTGCTGCGTTTTTATGGGAGACAATACGGGTTCAAGTCGTGAGAGTGTCGCGGACAAATCAAGGCACTTACCCGTTTTCAAACAGTTTAAAATAAACGCTAAGAAAGGTGCCACAACAGTCTCAATTTCTTGTGGGCTAAACCCTGACTTGCTGCATATATAAGAAGATAAAAAGTGACAGAGTCGGACGATGATTTGATCTTCAAGTTTACTTAGCTTTGCCTCCGGTTCAGCCGTGAGAAACATAAGTCTTGAGATGTGGGGAAGCACTATCATGACACTAGGCAGCGTTGTCTCAGCGTGAGTGTCATCAAATCGGCCCTGTTCAGGAATGAGTTCACGGAGCAATTCTAAGGGCTCATATATATGAGTGGTGTTTTCAAAAAGAGGCGCTAAAAAGATGCTCAGCTCACGGAGTTGATGGTTAGGAAATGTGACGAATCCTTTGAGTAAAGGAAAGAGACTTTCAAGTCTAATGGTTTTAAGCTGGTCGACATGAGAGGCTGTAGATAGGTGTAACATGGCTGCAAATTGAAAGCATAAGGTATGCATCCAAGACAGGGTGTTTTCTTGTAGATCTTCATCTATGTGCTTATAAAAAGTTTGGAGAGCTTGATCACTATCATTATTATTATCCTGAAAATGTCGGTACAGAGTCTGGGTGTGTTGCCTTAGAGGCGTAGGGAGTTGACGAATTACAAGCGTGGATAACCAGTTCGTATGCCCCTGAAAAGTCACCTGATATCGACCTATAGCCTCTTTGTTATGAGCAGAGTAATCTGAAAATTGATAGGTCAAAAACCGTCGTAATGTATCGGTCATAAAGAATAATGGATTCCACTGAAAACGTGTATGAGAAGAGCTTAAACTCTGTTGACCTAGAAGCGTTTGAGACACCGTCTTTTCTGCATGACTCCCTACAACAGAGCGATGATTTAAAAAACGTGTAACGGAGTCATCTAAGTCGGGGTTTTGAGACCTTGCTTGCTTAAATTGGGTGTAAAAAATAGCCAAGAGACGATCGTCCTGAATGAGTAACATAGACACAAACATCATCATTTGACGGGAAGATTTGAGGTCTGCGTGTATGGCTTTAATGAGCAGGGCTATAAAGGGTATCAGTAGTCGTTGTTGAGTGAGGGGATAGATAATAAATTCTGGCGGATGTTGATAGCTCGTATCTTCCAAAATACGGAGCACTTTTCCCAAACAAACATCTAACCATTGGTCAATATGCAAGGTGTCGTCACCCGCGTCAAAATGTTTAGCATAAGACATGGTTTTCAGTATCGTTTTTTCAAAGGTATCACCGTGCATCGCATAAGCGTGAAGCAGGGGACAGTTAACCCGTCTCCGTTTAAGCTGAGTCGTTAACGCGGACAATATAAGCAGGGCATCGGGTTTGGTGTCATCCGAGTGTTCTTTTTTTGTCTCTAAAGAACGAATAAAGTGGTGGATAAGTTCTTTTTCTCTTGCATGAGACTCATAAAAATCTAACAAGCCAATAAACAAAGGCGATTGAGAAATTTCTTGGACCTCGATTTCAGAGAAAAGCATCGTCCACCAAGAATCTGGCATGGCGAGTAATCGTTTTTTAGATTCTTTGGCCCAAGCATTACTAAGATGCACGCTGTTCCACCAGGTATGTTTTGTCTTGGGTGAATCGAGCACAATAGCGTCCAGTTGTGCCGGAGACTGGATAGCAGTGGCCAAGCCCAAGGCACGACGCGTAGATTGGCCTCTATCTCTGTGTGTAAGCACTACGAGTTCATGTAAAATATGAAAGCGAGAGTCGTTATTGCTCATCAAGAGTAGGGCTTGTAAAAAGACAGAAGATTCCGGGGTGCCTTGCTGTTGTCTGAGTTGCTCAAGGCAAGAACTAAGAAGAGGCGCTAAGGCTGTGAATGCGTCAGGTTCACGATAAAAAGAGAGTAGTGCAAACACCCAACGAGCATAGGTGTACGTATGAAAAATCTGCTTAGAAAAATGCATAAAATCGTCTTCAGACAAGGCGGTGTGAGGGAGCTCTTTCGTGTCGATTTCTTTACGCACACTTTGAAGTCTTGTCGCAAAGTCTACGCCTATATACTCACATAATGGGCCCCATTCAATAGCGACCAAAATATCTTGAAACAAGGTGTCAAAAACATGCGGATTTGGCAAGAGATGTAAGGCTTGAATAAAGCTGACATATTCACGCTTAGAGGCCTCTCTTATACGGCTTAGGCTGTCTTTGAAATCGTGATAAGGGAGATGTTTGTCTAGTTGTGCAGCGCAGTCAAAAATAAAGCCAGACTTGGCATTAAGTTCCAGGGTGTATTGCTGCCATAATTGGTGACATCTTTCCCGTTGTGAGAGGTCAATACTTGCGTAGTCATCGGCTTTTTTAAAGAGATGCAGGGCGATAAATTTTAAGATAGTACAACAGGTATATAAGCTACTTAAATGCCGACATAACTCTAAAAAAAGCAGGAGCCTTTCGTGGGCCTTTTCTTTTCTAGACTCAGGGTCTTCTTCTAAGAGAGACGCGAGCATAAGCTCTTCAGACACCTGGCATAGGGCTGTGTGAGCATGCTGTACACTTGTATGGATGGTTTCGACTGTCGGAGATTTTAATAATGGATCCAGCCATAGTCGACAGGTATCAATGTCGTGGGTGTTCATACGTCCTAATATATTATCAAAACGGTCCCGTATATCGTCTTTAAATCCTTTTAATTCAAGAGAATAGACATAACTAATGGTGGTAGAAAGAGACGGAGAGGCTTTGTTCCAGTGCTTTGAGTTAAACAGCTCGAAGAGATCCACCCAGTGTTGTTCCTGGCTCATAAAAAATGTTTTATGATCGTCAGCGTGTAAAAAGTGACGGTGTCCAAGTTTTTGAAGGAGCGTTCTGTCTTCTTTAATAACAGATATAAAATCAAAGAAGGGATAGCGACTCGGGTCCGTGTGCGTCAACCAAATAGAAGGGTCTTGTTCTGATTTTTTTTCTGCATGAACCTGGCAGATAGACGACATCAGTTGGGTTAGAACCAGTTTAGAAAAGGCTTTAGTATCTTGTTTTTTATTCATGGTTTTATAATTTCAACATATCTAAAGCCAAAAAATTCGCCAAGACGATTAACCCCTAGGATAGAGTTCAAGTCATTTCCGGATAAGACCTCGTCGAGGGTGTAAAGCTTATTGGTGACATAGGAGGGGTTTAGTCGTGTGCTGTGTTGTATGTTAGTAACGCCGGCTGTGCTAAGGAGATATACGTCCACATCGGGTATCTGTGTCAAAGAGAGTAACTCAGGGTATACCTCTAGCTTATTTTTTAATAAGCTATGTGCAAAATTTTGATTGATAAACGCGAGCGTCGGGTAGCCCTGTTTAAGTAATTTTTTTACATTCTCACAGGCCACAGGTAGTGGCTGATCTACATAGCTACAAGCGCTAAGATAGTGGCTCAAGGTACGAAAAGGGGTGGGGAGGGTTCCAAATTTTTTCATATAATCTAGTAGAGGAATAATGAGGGTTCCAGAAAAAATAGACTGGATATAGTGGGCGCTCATAGGGTCGTCTCTAATGGCTAACACCAAGGTCGCTTTTTTGAAGGGTAGCGGTGATGCTGTGTTTACCCATACCGACTCAAGGCCTTTGTTTAGAAAATAATGTTTAAGGAGCGTGCGAGAAAAGGTAATCCCCCAGCGCTTGCCACTGTCATTAGTTAGAAGGCGTACACACGTAACAAAGAGCCAATAAGGGAGTAAGAAGAGAGAACGACTATAAAAATGAAAGGTCGTGTAGATCTGTCTCCAGCGGCCCCAATGGAGATAATTTAGGGTGTCTCTATGGTAGATAGCTTGTCGTTTAAGGTTGTTCATCCCCTTTTCGTCTAGTGCCATAGTTACGACAGAGTCCCTTTGTCGTCATACAACGTAGACAGTTTAGCTTGTCTCTCCTTAAGCTTTTGTTCTTGTTGGGCGGCAGATACACGTGTGAGGGTAGGGTTTTGAGCAAGAGTTTTATTTTTTTCTTCGATAGGCGCGAGCGGTTTTGTCTTTGTTTTTTCTTTAATTTTAAGGGGGATATCAGAGGGGAGGGGCTCTTTTTTTTGTACAGAGGTGGCGACTCTCTGTTTTATTATCGGACGTTGTTTCTTTGAACGTGTATCTTTATGCATAAAGCCTTGTTTAGGCACGGCTATATCGGGAGTTGTCGTGTCTACGGGGGCTTTCTTTTTAGTCGAGCTTAGGGGTTTTGACACTAGCACAGGCGCTGAAACAAGTACTGAAAGTTTAACAGGAATCAGGGGGGGGTATACAATCGGAATTTTCTCTGGTTTTACGGAGTCTTTAAATGATTTAAGTGCGTCTAGCGTTGTGGAGAGAGACTGTTCTATAAAGGTAGAAAAGTGTTCCATATCATCGGAGCTGGCACTCATTTTAGCAAAGGTACTCGGATCTAAAAAATTAAAATTAGAGGGTTTAGACATCCCTTACAGTGTGTTTTTTTTGCTTTTCATATACTCTTCTGCTTTTTTAGAGCGTTCATCATAGGCGGATATTTCTTTTAAAAACGCGAGCCTATCATTAGCCATGAGTGTTAAGAGCCTATCTTGTTTAGCGGTACTCTGAGCAATAGCGGCTAGTGCCTGTTTACGCTTGTATACACCTCTGAAAAAGGTGGCGACATCTCGAATAATGAGGATGAGAAGAAACCCACCTAAGGTAATAAATGCAAAGAGATTATCTTGAATGAAAGATACCATATGGGCCCCGTTTATGATGCTTGTAAAGCTAAGTTAATGTGACGACTATCTGATGAATGACTATGTTTATGAATGATCTTTAACAGTTTACTATAAACACTGCGCTTCTTAAACTCAGAAATGTCGTCATAAGCCTGCAAGCGTTGGAGTGCAAGAGCAATAATGCGTGGGGGGAGCTGGTTGAGTATTTTGACGACCCAGATGTCTTCTGGGAAGGTGTCTAGTGTAAGTAAAAATGGGTCAAGAGCGTCGTTTAATGTTTGTGTAAGACTCGGATAGGCGCCAATATAGGGGATCAAAAAGGTATAAAAATTGAGGTGTATAGCAAAGGACTGAGCTGAGTTTAGATCTATTTTTTGAGCTACAAAGCGTCGTATTAGACCCTCTAAAAAGGGTTTAGCTGAGGGCATCTTTTTGTCTAAGGCTTTACCCACCCGAGTAAGCTGTGTCTGTGTCGTTTGTGACTGGGAAAACAGGGCTAAGACTTTTTCAATATCCTTTATATAGAGCTCTTCTGATCTAGGGCCCTGCTTGAGGGGCATGCCGTGGATAATACTACTTCCTTGTTCTGAGGCGTCCTTAAGATTTTTATAACGGGGCTTATCAAGAAGGTAGAGGTCTTTTAATAAAGGCTGCTGTAGTTCAGGGTCTAGCTCTTGAATATGTGCCTTAAGAAAGGAGATGTCATCACAATAAAGATAGGTGTCTTTCAGCTCGAGTGGCGACATAAGAGCAAGAACCTTAAAGCGGACATCGGTGTGCATCGCTGATAAAAGTTTTGTTTTCATATCTGTTGAAGGGCTCACTTTTATTAAGATATAAAGCGTATATATTTGCTCAGGGAGCAGGTGCTGGATGGTCTGTTTCTCATCCAGAAAAACAGATTCTAATAGACGACTAGAATAGGCGAGTTGTGCATCATTAAGGTCATGAAGAGCGGATTGATCTACAAGCATAGCTCTATTGTAACATCTCCTTCTTCTAATAAAACATTGTGTTTAATTCAGAAGATAGTCAGGTTAGAGGTTCGAGTACCGGTTTATATGTTTGGGGGGTAGAGGGTGACAGGTGTCCCTAGGGAGGGCTTGTTTGGCCGATGCCGGACATAGTTTTCTTCTTTTTCGATATCAATATCTGGCATAAGAGAGTATAAAGTTGCCGGTACCCCTCCTACTTTTAAAAGTGGCGAATCAGGATCGTAGGAAGAAAGAAACTCTGTAACAGAGATTTCTTTTTCCCCAGCTTCTGTCGCTGCCATTTTTAAAAATGACTTTAAGGTATTTTCAGGTAGAGAGCCTTTATCGATTTGGGCTTGGATCCCGTTTAAGGTTTCTTGTACCCCATATTCTTGGATAATAGTCTGTATAAGTGCATAGCTATTCTCTTCGTCCTTGCTCTTTAATGCTAAGGACTTTTTGCCAGCGGTTTCAGCCTTAACAGGATCTAGGCCTAAGGCTCTCAAACTTGATTTAGTGAGTGTAGTATCCCCAGGGGTACCTTGGTCGAGGGAGTTAAATATATACTTATAAGATTTTGGAAATCTGTTCATAATACCCAAGACGGCCTTTTGACGATCTTTGGGGGGTAAGTCGTATCGGTCTGCTTCTTTAAACACGCCTTCGAGTAAATGCGTCGCCATCATACTGTTTCCCAGTTTAATAGTATCTCCTGAAGCGGGCAGAAAAACCCGACCTGTTCGTGCAGTCTTCTTCTTAGTAATAACCGTGGTCTCGCGGAAGTCATATTTACTTAAAGTTTTAAGGAGGGTTTGTTTGTGAAGAAAGGACACGCTTGGGTCTAATAAAAAATGTGAACATTCAGATTTCTCAGCTTGAGCATACGCGTCAATAGCTTTCTCAGCGCGGGTATCTCCCTTCGCGGCTTTGTCTAGAAGTTTTTCAATGACACCATGTTTAACGGCCGTATTATCAGCGGTATTTAAGGCATGAGATAGGTAGTTTCTTGGATGCCCCGTCGATTGTGTGGCTTCAGGATTAGGAACTAAGATACGGCCCTCAGAAGCGATAACCATACCTGCTAAGGCATTTACAGCGGGGGTGATATCTTTTTTAACTTCTTTGCGGATACGATCATTAATATCTTTTTTGTGTGCAGAGCTAAGGGCTGTTTTTCCTAAATAAATAGCCGCATCTTCAGGGAGTTTGACATAACCATTGAGACAATAGCCGTCTGCTTTAAGTTGCGTCAAAATATGCCCTTTAGGCAATCCATACTGTCGTTCTAAGGGATAAAACCGCTCGGCTTCGTCGTAAAAGGCCTGTTGTAGGGGTGCAGCAGTAACACCTTTATCCTTCAG
>CALLLO010000143.1 GCA_938082985.1 uncultured Candidatus Marinamargulisbacteria bacterium
AGCCTTGTTAGACTGGTTTCTCATCATAGTCACTTCAGATTTTGGCATATGCGCTCCTAATGATTTTAACCCTTTTAACACATCCTTCAAACGTTTTTTATTAATATTATATGCAGGACCACTTAAATCAGGCAAAGTGGCTCGCTCTTCAAAGACATCTCTTAGCATAAAAACGAGCTTTAATTTACCTGTTGATTGCGTTTCAGCATCAACAATGGGGATCTGATCGGCTTGCCCATTTCTTTTAAGAGATCTCTCTGTTTTAAAAATTTCCCAGTTTAGTTTAAGCCCGTCTATGGCGGTATGTGTCACTAATTTTTTAAGATACAAACGCCTTAGTTTATCGCCTAGTGGACTAGCGTCTTCAAACTCTATGTCGATTCTTTGTTTCTTTTTTCCTTGTCTTCCAGAATTAGTATCCATATCTCCTTTGGGAGGGTTGGGGTTAGTAAAAGAATCTAGCCCATAATAGTCTAGCTTTTTTTGAAATGTCTTCATATAGGTGTCCGAATCAAAGGCTGCAAAACTAGCCATATTGTTAAGCTTATCGAAGGCCTTAACTAAATCTGAAATATTATCAGTCTTGAGACGCGTTTCTATTAAGGTTCTATCCATCTCCGAGTATACAAAATCTTTAAGCTCAGATCTCGCCTCTTCTCTGGACTCCTTTTTATGAGCACGCCCCTCTCCAAACACACCTAATTTTTCACTCAGGTCCACCATTTGTGTAAACCCTTCGAAAGTATTGAGGAGATCTCGGGATAAACGTTTAGGATCAAAGTTAAAGCCAATATCGACAAAGCTTTGTTTCATCATTTTTTTGAGATCGGCATGAACAAGCTTCTGTGCTTGGGCTTCCATATTAGTCAGAGATTTTTGCGAGGCACCTTTGGATAACAAACGCTGTTTAAAGTCTTGCGCCTCTTTCTTCTTTTTTGCTTTATCTGTAATAAGCGACTCCGTAAAGTCTGTGAGATAGTGCTGCATAGACTCTTCCATCTCAGACTCAGTCAGTATGACTTTAGTTCCGGATTCGAGAGTTATTTTTCGCTGTGTGTCTAAACGCTTTGTTTGATTTTTAGACTGAGACCTAAAGTGTTTCTGAGCTTCAAATTCGCTTTTTTGTTTTTTATCTTGCTCTGTTTTTATCTGTTGAATGGTGCGTATTTTACCGACTCTTTCGCTTTTTTTATCTTCCGCTTTAGCTGTTAAGCGAACCGTGTCTGAAAAACGAGTCGCCATCTCTTCTTGAACTACTTCTTGTAAATGATCTTGATATCCGTCTCTAAATTGCTCTTTGAGGTTCCCTTGAAATTTGTTCGTTTTTTTGATGCTCAGCTTGTCGGTAAGCGTTCGTATTAAGTCAGTATGGTCCGTCTCTTTTTTTAAGAGAGAAACGGAAGTAGCTTGCTTAGATTGATTTCTAGACCCTCTTTTTTTTCTGATTCCTTTTCTTTCTTTACCATCCGCATCACTAGCCTCTACATCCTCATCTTCCGATACGCCAAGATCTTCTAAAAGATCTGCCTGAAGCTCTAAGCTTTCACCTTCAGCAAAACTTTCTGCTTGTACGCTATGTGGGAGGCTCGTTCGGCCGACACTATTACTCATGCGTCAAATATCCTTTTTCTATTATCTTCCAAGTCGGATAAACCCTGCTTCACAAGATCTAGCGTTTCATCACCAAGGTGACTCTCTCGAGCTATTTGTCGATGATATTTCTCAATACGCCGTTCTACTTTTGAAATAAACTGAGCCAAACGCTTAATATCTGTTTTGAGCGTATGAATAGGCTTAAGATCATCGTCTTCATCATGACTCTGGATATCCACAGCTTCAGTGTCTAAAGACTCATCTTGAATTGTTTCGTCTACCAAAGCGCTCATTGTGACACCTGCTCTCTATAGTCTACCTGATACTCTAATACACTTTTTTCTTTCTGAAACTCATCTATAATTTTTTGGCATTGTGTAATTTTTTCTTCTAAAACTCTCACTGTAGACCAATAGCCCACAGGACCTATTTGGTTCATACGTTGTGTGAGCTGCACTTGCATCTCTGCACACATTTCTATCGTTCTTTTTGCTTTATCCCCCCCTAACATGAGATCTGCCACTTCTTGTGCATATACGTTTTCGGACATGTCTTCTTTATTTGTTTCATAGGCTTCTTTTAAGGCCGATTTTTTGAGGTTTTTTAAGTCGTCTATTGGGACACCCATACTCGATAAAATTTGACCGACAACGCCTACTTTGAACTGAGCAAATCTCGACAAGTATTGGTTATGAGATCTAGAGCGAATGAGATTAAATTTAAACATTTCTTTGAGCTGTGGAAGCCGTTTAGAGAAGTCTATTTTCTGACCGAGATGACGTCTCAGTTTTTCTCCATTTCCCTTTAGCTCATTTATCATTTTATCTCTAAATCTCAGGTCTTTATTGTCGCCTTTTTTATCTAAAGCACCCTCCCATTCCATCGAAGACAAGACAAGCTCATCTTTGAAATTCAGCCCTTCATATGCAGGTTTAGGCGGGTCTATGTGTGTTTGCTTGTTAGCAAAAAGATCATGTTTTTTTTCTGCCTTAGCGGCTTCAGCTACGTCTTTTTTGTTACTCAGCTCACTTTGCAGTTTCTCATGATACTGTGCACTTGCCGGGCTAAGGCCTTGCTGTCCATCACTCTGTACTAGTGGTCCTACTGACATAGCTTACCTAAACCTTCTTCTTAGACGATTGCTGCGCTTTACTTTTGGCTCTAGACTTCTTAGCTTCTTGTAGTTGTTTTTTATATCGTGCCGCTACTTTTTGCTCATACTGTTTTCTTATCGCCTTAACTTGTCCTCTTCTTTTAGCGCGTGCTTTTAGTTCACCCTTGATACGACTATCTTCCCTTTCTTCATGCTCTTTTTTACGTGCTTTATAGTTCTCTTTTTTTGTCTTATGTCTCATTTTTGAGATTCTATTTTCTATTGTTTTTCGAAATATTTCTGACCCAACGTCTATAGCTACGTTGTGTGTGAGATGTTTACTTACGCCTTGCCACTGTTCTGTTTTAAAATAACTAGGATTAAAGGCTGTATCAACAGAAAACTGATGCTCTGAAGAGCCAAATTGTATGGCCCCGTTTTTACCCAAAGCCCCTTCATTGTCAATTAGAAACCGCAGTGACACTTCGGCTGGCTCTCCATCTATATAGGCAAGAGATTTGTAGCCAGGACCCCCATTGTTAACATCTTCGAAAGAGCCTAACATAGGCTCAAGTAAGGTCACTGTTTCACGTATCTTGTCAAAAAACTGCTTGGCGTCATCTTGCGTAGAAAAGGTCATTGTCATTGCCTCACCTGACACCGTTTCCCAGGCACCTAAAATAGGCTCTCCTTTATCATCTACCCCTATCTCTACGTTTGGATTCCACGCTATCCATTCTCCTTGAGGATAAATCTCAGCTTCATAGCCCTGATTTGTTTTTACTAACTTGAGCTTGCCGTTACTTTCTCCAGTCGTCTCTAATTTCATCATAGAGGTCATGACATCAAATAAGGTGTTGTAGGCCTCTCGTGCGTTTGCATACTTTTCTTGGTAGGTGTCTCCCGCTCCGATTAACTCAAACGTATCGTCTAAACTACGTTTTTCACCATCTGGACCAATGAGAGTGAGACTGTGACGTGTTCGGTTTTCTGTTGCGCTATGATCTAAACGATCCAAATTCATAGAGGATCCGACTATGTCGTTTAAGACACTAAGCACATGCGCCTTATCTCGAATACTAATATCGGCCGTTATATCTTGCACACTCATGCCTGGTGTAAACTCACCTATAATAGCCCCTTGCTGATCTATGAATCCAGACGCTATCAAAGACTCGAAGAGATAGGCGCCATAGGCGTCGTTATCAATAGCAAGATTTTTTTCAGAGAGAACACCTTCTTGCGTCGTTCCAGAAAGCTTCGTCTCATTTAGGTACTGTAGATATCCCGTAATGGCCTTATCCATGAAGCCGCCCTCTTCGTCTGAAATATGGGTGGACATGGCTGAATCCATGCTGTTGCCCCAGTTCCCAAATGCCTGTTCGGCTGCAGCTTCCCCCGCCACTTCGGCCATGAGTCCGAAGGGTATTTTCATACCCGGCGTAATCCCTTTTCCTACTGTATTTAACCACTCCGTTACATAAGACAAATCGGCTATTTGTGTATAATCCTCACTATCTATTAACCCTTTATCTGCTGCTAGGCTTGTAAAAGCCTGAGAGATTTGGGCTAATTCTGTTGCTTCCTCCACTGTTAAAGGCGCTTCACCCATCGCGGCTAGTAGATCTTCTGTTTGAAATTTAATATCAGCGAGCCGTTGGTCATCGACATCATCTGCGGATAGGTCCATGTTAAGAATCTCTTCGCTTAAGGCTTGATAGGCTTCGACGTATTGGCCAAAATTAACCGCCGCATCTGCCGTGATAACCGCTTTTGTTTCTACCCGATTAACGGCACCTTCTTGGTCCATAGCTTTACCTGTAAAAGCTCTCAAGGTTTTTGAATAGTTTTTAATATCTGACCAACGTCTCACCATAAAGCCAAACGTTTGATCCTCCGACCAAGAGTCCCACAAATTTTTATCTGCAATAATGGAATTGTAATTGGACTTAATATCAAATTCATCAATTTCGTTTGTTTTAAAAGGATCTATGGCTCCTTTTATAGACTGTGTCTTGGATTGAATAATCGACATCTGCTTGTTTGCAAAGTCCCACACATCCTTGCCTAAGGCTCGCATAGGACCCATGAAGTTTTTTGTAATCATGGCGTACTCATTCTCGAAGGCTTTAAAATTATCTGAATCTTCTTTTTTAAAGGGGTTAAACCCGGCTGCGCCCGAGTATAGATTAACATTATGAGGGTTAGTAAAGCCTTTTCCAGGCGTATCTTCGTCTCTAATATCGCCTTGAGTAATATCATCAGCATCTATAATATCATCGTCGTCATTAATTTTTTTCTTTTGTTTTATTTCGCCTTGTACGGCGGCTGCAACTTGTTGTGTTAAGGCCCCACTCGAAAAGAGGCTGTTATAATTTATGTACGATTTTCTATGTACATTTTCTGTGTTAGCTCGGGTATTGTTTTGATCGATTGCCGATAAAACGTTTAGACCAAAATGGTCGGTGGATTTTTGAAGTGTGGCAAGTTGAAGTGTCGCTTGTTTTGCGGCTGATTTTTGAGTAGTTAATTGTGCCGCTTTTTTCGGGTCTTTAATGAATTTGGCTAAACTTTCTCCAAATTTAGACTCAGGGTTCTCGCTCCACATCATATTAGGATTTGTCTGCTGCATGGGCGGAAGCATGGAGGGTTTTATATCGTTAAACGGATTGCGATCTAAGAATCCCATAGCTCTATGACAACCCTTTCCAAACTTGCTTTTCTATAGTTAAACCTAATTTAGACAAACCACTCATGGACTGCCTAGCTGAGTCTAGTGCCTCCATGTATATCTGGATAGCTAAAAGTCCTCCAGGAGAGGATGAATCTACTACCTGGCCCGTATCTAGCGTAACTTGACCATCCTCGATCATACTTTGCTGTACGGTACTTAATTTATCGAAAAAATTTGTAGTAGCGATGTATTCGCCATACGCATAATCAGAAATTACGGACACTTTATATGTGTTAACAAGTTCTACATGCACTCTACTAAAAACGATGTCTGCCATATTGCCCTCCTTTGTTATGCAGCAGCACGCCATGGAAGAGTGGCGTGCTGTCTGTATATTATCTTACTATCCGGCCGCTTTCTTAACTTCTTGTGCTGCGCCTTGTACTGCTGCTGAAACCTTCTTAGGGATTCCGGCTTTGACCATATACTGTGTTTCAGTCTCAGTCATTTTAATCTGTGCTGCAACCATCGTTCCTAACGTGGTCCCTGTCTCTTCTACATCAAGCTCATCTCTGATGCTTTCTAATGACTCAACATACTCAGTTGCAGCTGTTTCTACTGCCGTAATACGTTCTGAGGCCTGATCCAAACTTACGTCTGCCATAATTACTCACTCTCCTACTTATTTTTTTCTTGTGACCCCTCTATGTCTCCCAACATATTTTGCGATCTCACTGGTATAATCGGGGGGAGGTCCTTTTAAAATGTATCGATTTTACCTGATGCATTCCCCGACTCAACAGCTGTTCCGTTACCAAAGTAATAGACACTTAATGAGACTATGAAACATCGAAATTAAATGGTATATCTGAGTATATGGAACAGACTAGTCCCAAACCAAAAATGTTATTATCTATTCTAAATCAAGCACTGCTTACTACGGATACACTTCCGGATGAAGATGCGCACTATGTTTTTGAGTGCCTTCTCTCCTCTAAACCTACTGTGGTTGAAGCGGCTGCAACTCTATTAGTCGATATGAAAAAAGACCATATTTTGACTGTATTAAAAAAACTAGACACCTATTCGGACGCTACGCAGAGGGTTATCGTGATTGTTGCCTGTTTGACCGATTATGTGGAGGTCTTTAGCTTTTTATTAACTAAGTTTGAGTCTTTACAAAATAAAGAATGGCTACATTTCATGACTATATGCTTGAGTCATACTGACTATTTTATATACCCGATTCTCATGCCACGACTTTATACGGATGATGTCAGTGTGAAACATAGATACCATACATTGTTTTCTAAGATGCGATTTTCGCGTATCGAACCTTATCTAGCGATGCTGCCTAGTATCCCCCACGAAAGGTTCTTCAGATCGGTGTTTGGAAACAGTCGTATTGATCGTGTAAAAAGTACCTAAAAAAATAAATACATATAAAAAAGATATTCTGTCGATATATACTATAAGAACCTTGAAACACACTAGGAGTATGCTCTAAAGAATGTCTACTAATTTTCAACAGATTGGCGCTCAAACGCGCCAATCTGACTTATATAAAACGCCTCAAAATAGGGACGATGCCTTTTCGTCTTCGGGGGAAGATGCTTATTCTAATCCCTTTTTATATACTCAAGACACGGCGTCTATTTCCTTAGACTTCCCCATAAAAAATACGGACGATCGGGCTGAAATCTATCGTTACTTAGACAGCTATGCGGGTAGTGATGCTGATCGAGAGGTCATAAACGACTGGCTGGCAGGCAATGAAGCGACCTTTGACACACAGGAACTAGAGACCGTTCATATATTCTTATCTGCTCTCACACAAACAGAAAAGGCTCAGTCGCTAGATCTGTCTCCGCAACTTCTTCATACCCTAAATGATTGCCTCGACTGCTTACCCGACTCGACCTCTAGCGCACAAGGCTTAAGCGTTAAGGAAGCCAAAGCTTTTAGATCTAAGATACGTGACTCTATGGGGATTTCTACGCAAGAACAACGCTTTAGAGATCGTCAATATTTAGTAGATCCCGATAACATGGCTTTGTCTGGTATCACCCAGACCCTTTATGCTGAAGGTGTTCTTACTACTGATATGTCTGTGGAAGCATTAGCTGAAGCTACACTGAGCTATGTTCAGCAGACATTTAATTACAAAGCTGAAGAGTTGAACGACGACAATCCGATTGATCACTGGCAATCTGTAGATGAAACTCTCGCTAAGGGAACGGGTGATTGTGAAGATTTAGCCTTATTAGAAGCCTCCCTACTTTCTCATGTTTTAAGATATAAAAAAGGCTTTTCGTCTGAAGAGGTTGCTGACATGGTGTCTGTGTCGGCTGGGTATTTGGTGTCGGCTTCTGGAAATGAGACCGGACATAGCTTTGTTAAACTCCGGATTCCAGGAAAGAAAACGGTGCGTCTTTTGGATCCCACAAGTAATCGCCCCTCCTCAAAACAAGGCGACCTCAACTACAAAGAAGTCTTAGAGCTAAACGATCGTCGTTTCACGAAGTATCAGGACATTGATGAGTATTTTGTTACCGCAGCTAGTACGTCTCTACCTACCTTTTTAGTGGATACGTCTCAATATGGGATAAAAGAATGGAACCCCAATAGTGTCGATCCAGACAACGGCACCGAACCTGGATACGGAGAACGCGCTATGGGCACCACTCCTCTAGGTAACGCTACCGCCTATGGCGCCAATCACGAGACGCTTATCTGGAGATTCAACAATGAAGTCCAGATTCTTTTAGATATTATTGGAAAACCCATCGATATCCCACGGATGCATAATGGCTCTTTACAACAAGAAGTGACGCCGGATCCTGTTGACTCAAAGTACGTCATTGAGGGTGGTCCAGAGGGTTACACTGTCACGATTACTCAGGAGTATATCGATGAGAATGATAATGATCCGGCACTTGTTTTAGGCCAACTTAGAAGCATTGAAGACGACGAGTGGGAGGTTCTTCTAGCCACCATGAATGACAAGCTTCAGGGGATTCATGACGCTGAAGAAGCTATAAAGAATAATGAAGATGCTGATATAATACAGGAGAAACAAGCTCTAATTTTAACGTATGAACAAGACACCCCCCATTTTTACAAAAAAATAACTAGCTCCTATACGGACTTAGAGTTTTTTGATGTTGATGTTAATGACTCCTATAAAGCGTATTCACTCAGAGGGTCACCTGCGGGGGCGAAGGGTACGCCTACGGATATCCCGGCTGCTCACGACATACAAACGGTTCGCTTTAAACCCGAACCCTTTTTGAAGCACACATTACGGATCAAACAACACATCAATACCATGACGATGCTGTTTCATATTATGAATTCTAATATTGAACATATCAACCAAAGCGCCCAGGAAATATACGACTCAGCCTTTGATGACGATGTGGTGCGTGAGATGAATAAAGTGAGAAGTGCCAACAAAAAACACGCTGTTATTACAGATCAAATTAGCAAATTTCAAAGTAAAGTAAGTGCCGGTGTAGATCAGCTTATTCAGGAACTTTTCACCTTTGTGAACACCACTAACGATGTTATTTTCTCACAAATAGATCTAGAAATAGATCAATGGATGAGAACGTTTAGTAATGGGGAGAATGCGACAGAAAGTTTTATGCAAGATTTTTTCTTTGGTGGCGTAGCTGAATTAGCTGACTCGCTTACAAATATACTGTCCCTATCTAGAAATGCGGCTAAAGAAGCTTTAAATAAAACAAAAATGGAGACCCTCGCCTACAACGCCATAGCTTATAATGAGTATGCAAAAATTGTTGTATCTGGGAAAGGGGATGCCAGCACAAGAAAAGGCGGCATTCGACTTTGGGACAGTACTACAGACACAGATACACTCAAGTCTGAGACAACAGACAGCGAGGGGAATGTTCAGGCCCAACGTGCTTTAGGATTTGGAGAAGAGTTCTATACCTTTATGGACGCCGATTTCGATGGAGCGTGGGACTCCGTCAACAAAACTCAGTATTTTTCTAAATCATTTATGAACAGATCTTTCACTAACATAGGTGACTTAGACAGATGGGAAAATCATAAAGATAAAAGCTCTTCCTTTTACATCAATAACCTTATCTATAAGTCTACTGTAAAGCCCTTTGATCCTAACAACTATTGGGATCTATTTAATTCTGCTAGGGGATTAACCAATACAGTGGATTCTAGACTTTTAGAATTAACATCTCCTTTTGGAAGGGCTGACTCTGAGTCTATCGGTGGAAGGGAAAATCCTGGAAATTCAATAGAGCCTAAAAAGGATAAGGGTAATTTACTGGAGTCTGTTCTAAATACTGCCGTGCAGGGTATGAGTACCGCCGTCACCAGGATGTTTGAGCCGAAGGAACCTCAACAAAACGGAGACGGGAACGGTGGTATCTTTGTGGACTACAATATGGAGAAAATGTCGGAATTTCGTACTCGAACCGTCTTGTTTCAAAGCAAGGTGTATCTCGCATTAATGGTTAAACAGTCTGAATGGGACAAGAGAGTAGAAGCGGCGAAAGAGATTTCTGGAAATAAGGGAACGTCTTCTACCGATGCCATTGCTAAAGCCTCTATGAGCTCACTTCAAGTGGAATTAGGTCGCCTCACATCCGCTTTTGAAAATCTCCATTCCAATCTTCAAGCTGTTACGAGTGCTACCAATGAGCTTACCAAAAATAGGGCCGATTATTATAAAAATCAATTTGAATCTAGTGTAAGAATTTCAAAAAATGTAGCCATACTACTTAACGGCTTTGTAGCAGACTCTATAGGGGTGTCCATAGCAGCACCCATTGCCCTTAGCATTGATCCTGTTTCTATAGCTCTCAAACTAGCGGGGTATGCAGATCCTGAATATTGGTCTTATGGTCTTAGTACGGTGGGAGAGGGAATTATCGAGATTATCTCCTCCAGCATCCTTAACGATCTCGAACACTCCGTCTCAGAATATAATAATGTCTCCCTCATGCAAGCCACAGGCGAAGTAGCCGATAATCGATCCCTATTTATGGATGAGAGCGAGGCTTATGAGATGGACTCTTCAAGGTTTTCATACGGCAATACCTTAAAAGCTAAAAAGATAGCTCATGATGCTATTAGTTATGATGCAGGAAGGCCAACCGTATTTAGAACTTTAGACAACTCAACGAACACTAACCAAACTGATTCTCAAACTTTCTACAAAAACAAAGTCACCTCTATTTTAATGGACCAACGTATGGAATATAATTTTGTTGAAACTCAAACTTTTGATGATAGCTTTAACACATTTGAACTAAAAGACACCCCGACGGATAAAACAAGCGGTGTATCCTTTATTGCTAATAAGGGGAACAACTTTTTAGTTAAAAATGGGCTTTTATCTGCTTTTAAAGTCCAAAAAAACGTTCACTTTCAGCAATTAATTAAACGACATCTTATTTTGCTTCGCTTGGTATATGACGCTATAGAAAACGAAGCGGCGGCCATTGCTGGCACTCAAAAAGCTGAAGGGATGGGAAAATTAGAAGGCGGTAACTTTAGCTTAACGAGTAACGCACAAGCCGCTGAGCAAGCGACTATTCAAGATCTGAGAGCTGAAATCAACTCCTTCCAAGCGGCACACACACAAAACTTAACAAAAGAAAAAGCTCTTTTTGATAAAGACAAAACAGTGATACAAGACACCGCTACGCTTGCCATTGCCCCTACCGCATTTATGGCCACTTACGGTGCTGGAGAGCTTATTAACATGGGCTTTCAAATTGGGATAGAGGAAGCAGTCTCCTCTATGGATTATGGCTGGGGGCCGTGGGTGGGCAACTATGCTAATTATCATTCCGCCGCCAAACGTCAAAGCAACGCCGCGAAAGTCTATGCACTAAACAAAGCATTTTATCCGGACGACGTGAATTCAGTTAAGAATAATTCATCCCATTTTTTTGGAGACGAACGTACCAATCAGTTTCTCAAAAATAACTATACAACTACGGATCCAACCACGCAGGCCGTGACGCTACACACTGCTGAGGCTATGTACACTACTTATTTTAATGAATCTACAGACGACGATTTTAAGATTTTGCTAACCGATTATAAGGATGATGCGCTCTATGACGATGACGAAAATCCGGGTATTGAGGCCACGGCCAAAGGGGCCTTTGAATCAGATGTTAGGCGCTATGCTCCGTGGTTTAGTCTCAATGATCTAGATACAGATGTATCTAGAACAGTCTTACAAGATGGGCTACAACAAACATTTACTGACTTTGAATTCCAACAACTTAACTACTCCACTATTATGCAGGCGCAAAAAGACATTAACCGTTATGCGACCTTTAGAATGTTTATGTTGATGATTGAAAAATCTCTGTATACACAAAAACAAAATGCCTTACGTGACTTAGTAGGCAGGTCTAGTTCTGCAGGAATTATTGAGAATTTGATGGAGATTGTGGAGCTGCATAATACGATGCAAACAGAGCTCTTGAATGAACTCGTCGATGAACTTTCCTCACAGGCAGACTCTGCCAACACCGCCGAACAATGGCGTATTGATATGCTGACCGGAGGGATTGCAAAAGCTGTAGGTTACGTCGTGATTCCTGCCATTTACACACGCTATTCAAAACCTTTTACAAAATTTGTCGGTAAACATAATGCAAGAAAATTTATAAAAAATGCCATCAACATAAAAAGTGCGGTTAATCTTCTTCAAATGATGGGGCAAATGATTGTAGGGCTTATGCAATTAAATGGTATTTTTAAAGATGATCAGTTAGGAAAAGATACGATCACTGAAAACGGTGACACAGCTGCAGAACAAGATCAGGAACATTTTGACGAACGAAATGACACTAAGGATCTCGGGCGCTCGTCGGTTAAATCCTCTAGAGGTGGACGTGTTGTTATGAATAAGGCGACCTTAAACAAGGCTAAGACGAAGTTGAAGCAGCGGTTTAGAAAAATGCAAGTAAAGCTCGAACTAGTCAGCGCACTGCAAGATGCTGTATCTGATGCCGCAGCTGAGATATCAGGGGGGAGCGCGTCTAAAGCCTTTAAAGGTATGTCTAATATTCTGAATAAAGTTAGCTCTTCTGAACAAGCTGTTCTAGAATCTGCATTTAACGCGGCTAAACAATTTGCTGATGCTAAAAATAAAGCTATGGAAACGATTAAAAAGGCTAGTACAGGACTACTCACTGTAGCTGTGGCAAACCAAGCTGCAAAGGTGGTCCAAAGCAGAAAAAAGAGCTCAGAGAAAAAAGCAGAGAGCTCAACGCCCAAACAAGGGGGATCTACCAATAAAAGATCCGAGAGATTTGCCTATTTCACGCAGATATTAGCCAATTTCTCACCTATTATGGCTCTCGTCATGTTTGAACTCACTATTGCTATCTCTACTGGTAAAGACAACGACCTGAGCCATGACCAAGTGGGTAGTGGTGAAGATATAGGTGGTGACGCTGAGGTTGATGATGAAGGTGTGGTGGTGGATAGAGACGGTGCGGCTGTGGATGGTGAGGATACGTCTGAAAACACTATAGGCGGAGGCGCAACCTTTGGGGGCACAGCTGCACTTGAAAATGCTATCTTGGCCGGTCAGATTGGGAAATCAAATATCGAAGAGTTTAGAACCATGCTAGAAGATAGTAAGGACAGAGCCTCGGCTGGCAGCTCTATGTTTAAAAAAATAAAAGAAAAAATTGAAAAAAATACGCGTAAGGCTGTAAGTAGGTTGACGGGTAGAGAAGATAAAATTAAAGACATGATAATAGCAGTAGCTAAAGCGCATACGGATCAAAGAGATTCTGGCCAACCGACTCAAACACCCGCCCGGCTATCCGCCTCTCAAACGGTAGGGCTAATAGATTCAGCATTCGGAGGACCACTTCAATTCGCTGGAGGTAAAATTGGAGGGGGACTTCAATGGGCTGGAGCAGCAAT
>CALLLO010000144.1 GCA_938082985.1 uncultured Candidatus Marinamargulisbacteria bacterium
CATGAGGCCTTCTTTAATTCAATTTTCTCACTATTTAAAGCGGCATTAATGCCTTTCTAAATTGAAATGCTTCTAAAATATGTTCCATTTTTATGTGGGGGTCTAGGTTTAAATCTGCGATTGTTTGCGCGACTTTAATGACTTTGTCGTGAGACCTTCCGGTTAAGTGTCCGGACTCTACGGACTTTGCTAAGAATTGTTTTATATCAGATGTAATAGGAGATAGTGTCTGGAGTTCACGTTCAGATATGTCACTGTTGCAGATGTTTTGTTGATACCTTTTATATTGTGAATCTCTTGCCGCGTCTATTCTTTTCATACAGTTTTGCGTTGTGAACGGACTATTATGAGGATCTGCCATATAATCTTTTTGTGTGAGTCTAGGTACGGGCAATAAAATATCAATCCTATCGAGAATTGGGCCTGAAATCTTTTTCCAATATTTTTTTACATTGCCAGTGCTACAACTACATGATTTTTCTTTATCCATGTAATAGCCGCAAGGGCAGGGGTTCATTGCAGCTACTAGCATAATATTTGCGGGGAATTCTACTGAGAAATTAGCCCTAGAAATACAGATAGTTTTATTTTCTAAAGGTTGTCTAAGAGATTCTAAGACAGGTCGTTGAAATTCTGGAAGTTCATCTAAAAATAATATGCCATTATGAGCCAAACTTAGTTCTCCTGGTTTTGGGTTTTTTCCTCCACCTATCATCCCTGCATATGAAATCGTGTGATGAGGACTTCTAAAGGGGGGCGTAGAGCTAAGAACTTGGTCAGAGGAGTGATGGATATTGTGGATCTTGTAGGTTTCTATAGCTTCTTCAAATGAATTATTTGGGAGTAGCCCAGGCAGACGTTTTAATAACATTGTTTTTCCGGACCCAGGAGAACCTACTAATAAAATGTTATGTTTACCAGCGGCGGCAATCTCTAAGGCTCTTTTAGCCAAGATTTGTCCTTTTACATCTTCTATTGTTCCGGAGAATGGCGGAAAGGAGGGCAGCTTTTTTGTGTTGTGTGTTTTTTTAAAATTAATATGGCGTAGATCCTGAAGCGACTCAATACCTGCAATCTGTAGACCTTCAATGTACAAAGCTTCGTTTTCGTTTTCTTTTGGGATAATTAAGTGGCTTATATTTTTCTGCTTAGCGAGATGACATAATGACATTATGCCTCTGACAGATCTAACCCGGCCTTCCAAAGACAGTTCCCCGACTATCAGGCAGTTTTCGGGAAGCTCAATCTGTTTTCCAGTACAGAGAATTGCTGCGGCAATGGGCAGATCTAATAAAGGGCCTTCTTTCGGGAAATCAGCTGGGGCAAGGTTTATTGTGTAGGCCCTTACAGGGTAGTCAAAATCCGAATTTTTTATGGCTGCTTTTATTCTGCTTTTACTTTCTTTTATGACAGCATCGGGTAAACCTACTATGTTTTCACAGGGGAGGCCTTTTGCTGCATCTACCTCGATTAGGATTTCTTTGGCGTCTACGCCAAGAAGTGTTGCGCTTTTTACTTTTGAAATCATGTAAGTATTCTAGTGCATTAGTTTCGTTACAGTCAAGTTCGATTTTTACTATCTTAAAATATTAACTGGTATTTAGAGTCTGTCCCGACTAAACTATATTTTAAATATAAAATTAAACTTTAGGATGGTGAGTGTGGATGACTTTAGACGCAATTTTTGAAAAGCAAAAAGAACTGAATACCCGAATTAACACAACGTTGTATGAGGACATTCAATCCGATCCTGAATTGAAAAGAAAATGGTTTTTAAATTTTTTGTTGGCTATGCAACAAGAATCTGCAGAATCTGTGGACAGTTTAGACTGGAAGTGGTGGAAGAAAGGCGAAGATGATTGGGATAATATTAAAATTGAACTTGTTGATATTCTTCATTTTTGGGTATCTATGTGTACCATTGCAGGATTAGAAGCGGAAGATGTTATTAACTTATATTTCAAAAAAAATCATTTGAACTTTAAACGTCAGGACGAAGGGTATAAAGAAGGGACGTATGAGAAGTATAAAGATGGCGTAGAAGATAATATTACCCACGTCTTGGAGAAGTAATTTGGACAAGATTTTAGATGGGAGACACGTTTATCACTCTGTTTTGGATCGGTTAACGGGTCAAATTTCTGATTTAAAAAAAGCAACTGGGAAGTCTCCTGGTTTGGCTGTTGTTTTGGTCGGTGAAGATCCAGCTTCGCAGTTTTATGTTGCGAGTAAAAAACGTGCTTGTAAAAAAATTGGAGTACAATCTTTTGAACATATTCTTCCCGCTACAGTGTCCGAGTCTGAGCTTGTCGCTGTTATTGAGTCTCTTAATAAGGATGATGAGGTAGATGGAGTTTTACTTCAATTACCTTTACCTAAAAGCTTGAACCCTGATAGGGTTTTAGACTTAATTTCTCCTGATAAAGATGTAGATGGCTTTCACCCTCTGAATGTTGGTAAACTTTTATTAGGTTTAGATACCTATAAATCATGTACGCCATATGGGGTATGTGAAATTTTAGATCATTATAAGATTGATACTGTAGGTAAGCATGTTGTTATTGTTGGGCGGAGTAATATTGTAGGAAAACCATTAGCCGCCATGCTTATACAGCGTGGGTATGATGCTACTGTTACAATTTGTCATTCAAAGACAGAAAATATGGCTGAGATTACTCGAGCTGCGGATATTTTGGTAGCGGCTGTAGGTGTTGCTGAACTCATTACTGCAGATATGGTTAAGCAGGGTGCTGTTGTCATCGATGTTGGGATTAACCGTATCAACGATGAGACTCTTGAGAAAGGCTATCGTGTTGTGGGTGATGTCGCCTTTGATTCTGTTTTAGAAAAAGCGTCAGCGATTACACCCGTTCCTGGTGGTGTAGGCTTAATGACTATAGCGATGTTGATGACGAATACAGTACAATCGTTTCGTAATCGTTTAGCGTAAAAGGCTTACTTTTTTAATCAGGATATCTTTTTGAGGGATGTCTTTTAAAGGGACGTCTCTTTTGTAAAATTCAGAAAAGACGTCAATAGTATAGGTGCGTACTTTTTTAATGGTATCTACAACTTCCATGCCTTCAATAACATCTCCAAAGGCTGTGAGTCCGGGCCGTTTTCGTTTAATATTATAATCTAAATGTGGGTTGTCGGAGACATTTATAAAAAATTGAGAGGCACCACTTTTGGAGTCACTAGTTAGAGCTAGACCAATACGCCCTCTTTTATTTTTTAGACCATTTTTGGATTCGTTTTTGATAGGGGCTTTCATTTTTTTTGCTTTATACCCTTTTTCAAAGCCGCCACCTTGTATCATGACTCCATCAACGACTCTATGAATCAGTGTGTTGTCATAAAAACCATCTGCTACATATGAAAGAAAGTTTGCGACAGTTAGAGGCGCTTTATCAGGGTATAATTTTACAATAAAATTTCCTTTGGATGTTTGAAATTCTACTATAGGTTCCATCTCTGCAAAGGAGAGGGACTGGGCGAGTAAAATAATGCAAATAATGAGTCTTTTTTTCATCGACTTTCCTGATTATGCGTTAATAATACCTGCAAAGGATAGGGCGTCTAAACAGGCTCCGCCTACTAAGGCTCCGTCTATATCAGTTTGACCAAAAAGTTCTTTTGCATTGTCTGGTTTTACGGATCCTCCATATTGAATACGAAGGGTTTGTGCAAGATCTGAATCGTAAAGGTCAGTGAGTGTCCGTCTTATATGTGCGTGAACAGCTTGTGCTTGCTGAGGAGAGGCTACTTTTCCTGTTCCTATAGCCCAGACAGGTTCATAAGCGAGGATTACATTTTGGTCTAGTAAGGATTCTTTGCTTATACCCAGTAGGCCTTCTTTTACTTGTGCTTCTACACAGGAAAAAGTGTCATTGGCCACTCGTTGTTCTAGTGTTTCACCAACACAAAGAATAGGGCTCAGATCGTGTGCAATAGCTTGTTTTACTTTGAGGTTAATAGTGGTATTTGTTTCATGAAAAATGGCGCGTCTTTCAGAATGACCTAAGATTACGTATTGAACGCCTACTGAAACCAGCATGTCTGCAGAAATTTCACCGGTTAAGGCTCCTGAGTTATGCTCGGACATGTTTTGAGCGCCAAGCTTGATAGCGGTCCCTTTAATGGCTTTTGCAGTACTTTCTAAGTGAGTGAAAGGTGGGCAAATGATAATATCCGGTCCAGTTGTATACATATTTTTTATATCTTGAATAAGAGAGTGTCCTTCTTCCAAGGTTTTATTCATTTTCCAATTTCCTGCGATAACGTATCTTCTCATGTGTCTAGTTTCCTTTTTAAATAACTAATAATAAAAGGGCTGTAATAATGGTTACGCCTTTAATATAGGTTGTCATACTCGGACTTAATAAATCCTTAAATGCATCACCAATATTGTCTACGGTTAAAATATGAGTGAAAGTGGGGCTTTCTTTTCCTCCATAATGGCCTGATTCGATATAGTGTCGTGCATTTCCTGCACTTTCTCCTGCGATAGCCCATTGAAAGCTTTGGCTTAGTCCAGTCAGAACCGTGCCTAACGCAAAGGCGATGAGGGCATCAGTACCAAGTATAAAACCAATTGCAATGGGAGGTAATGTCATAATACAGGCGGGAATGATCAGTGCATCATTGCTGAAACGTGCATTTTCTTCACTTATTTTACACATATCAGGCTTGGCTTTGTCTTCTCTTAAAAAGGGGATTTCTTTAAACTGCCGGATGACTTCTTTATTCGTTCTCACTACGAGTTGCCCTAGACGTTTTAATAGAGAACCTGAAAAAACGAGGGGGAGGATCATTCCTGCTATTAGAGCGGGGAGAGAGGCGGCTCTAAGTGTAAATAGATCATTAATATTTGAGGAGGTTTGAATAAGGACTGCGCTAAAAATACTAATGGTGGCTAAAATAGAAACGCCCGCTGAAAAACCTGTGCCAAGTGCTACAGTGGTCTCTCCGAGCTGGCTAAGTTTTTGCGTGTTTTTTAAGACGTTTGGATGTGGATCTGAAAGTTGATTTAGTTTATGAGTTGCGGTGGATAGCGGGCGAAAGCTTCGAGTGATTAGAATGCTTGGTGCTACTGATAGCATACCTAAAGCTGTTAGTGTAATACCATATATTCCTGCATAGTAAAAAGCTGGAATAAGCATTAAGAGAATATAGAGTAAAAAGAAAGCGTTACTTTTTAGGCCTATAGCTAAACTATTAAAAAAGCTAATGACGGCCCCGTTTTCTACGTGACGAGCAATTTGTTTTGTTGGTTTGAATCTATTTGAACTTAAATATTCAGAACTAAAGCCAATGAGTATGGCGCCTAAAAACCCAAAAATGTAAGGGATGAATAGTTCATGAGAGGCATATTTAAACGGACCTATCATAAAAAATATAGATAAAGCCGAGAGTCCTATCGCAAGATAAAGTCCTTCTAAAAGAAGGTTGCTTGTATTTTTTGTTTTAATTCTGAAGTGAGAAAAAAGAAAGCTGGCAAGAGCTGTGATTAAGCTAATCCCTAAGACAAGGATAGGGAGTAGTTCTAATTGGAGAGCATACTCTGTTGGTAAAATTCCTTTAGCAGCTAGTGCTTGGGGGACAATGAAACTAGCGATTAAAACGAAAGAAAAAGAACTCATAAAATCAGCGCTGTAACCTACGATATTACCTATGTAATCACTCATGATATCTAAGATAGTTGCGGGGTTTCGTTTATCTATTTGAGGAATTTTTTTATGGAGACGACTTACAGTGTCTGCGCTAATGTTTGCAGCTGTTTTAAATAAACTTGTACTTGTACGTAAGAAAAAAGCGGCTAAAGATATACCTAGACCAAAGCCTATGAGACTCGGTTTTCCTAATGTGTGGATACAGAAGATGAGAGATAATGAAAATACTCCAAATAAACTAAGCCCATATCCAAAGGTCGTGTTGATGAGTGTTGATATGCCTGGGGTGTGGAAGTTATGCGAGACATCAATCACTTTGGATAAAGTTTTAGGTAAAAGTGTAGTACAGAGGAAAAGGGCAAGAATTAAGATGGATCCTCCTATAAAAAAAGCCACTATTTGTGATGGATCAAGGTTTTGATTGAAAAAAGTGGCAGATATGATTAGAACAAGGGATGTGTAGAGTATGATTTGGATGACACTAGAGCTAAGCCGTTGAAATACAGCGCTCATGCCTTCAGACATAAGGTGGATGATTCCGTGAGTAGGTGATGTTTTTTTGGCTGATTTTATAGCACCCTTAATAAGTCCAGCACCTATGACTGTAGTAATGATACTTATCCAAAATACAAAGCCTAAGGAATATTCCATCTAGAAAATGTATCAAATTGAGTGTGGATAAGTCAAGATTTTATAGCTAAATATTGAGGGCTTCGGCAGTCTTTTCCTGTGTAGTCATAAAAAATATTTTTAAATTGAAGATGTGTTCCACTCTCACTTTGATGAGCTAAAAGGCCTTCTGTTTTTAAAAAATTATTTTCAAAATCATGTTGAAGATCTTCAATGTTTATCTCTTTTTGGTCCAAAACATGTAAGATAGAGTCGATAAGTTCATATAAAGGGGCATTTTCTTGCTCAAAGTTTGTGGCGAGTCTAATGGTGTCGAAAACGTACATTAAAAGAGTTATTTTATTATAACTTGAGCGAATACCTGGAAAGTTTTTAGCTAAATCACATTGCATTAGTATGTCGAAAGATCTCCCTTTGTATAGTTGGCAGTGGATGATGTTTCCGGGTTCTAGTTTTCCACCAAATTTAAAAGAGGAGGTGTTGGCGTATTTTGCTAGGCACTTTATTTTCCCCTTTTCTATTGTGAATAATTCGATGATTTTATCTTTTTCAAACATATCTTTGCTATGCAAGACTATGCCAGATATGGCGTGTTGTTTCATTGTATAAGGTGGAGAAATTTGAGGGTAAGAGAGAAATAGATGATTTGCCCAATGATATCTAAGGTGGTGGAGATAAAAGGCGCAGAAGCGATGGCCGGATCAATATTGAGTTTTTTTAAGAGAATGGGGAGCGCTGAGCCAATAAGTGTAGCGGCTGTTATGTTGGCTAAAAGAGCGCTTGCTACGATAACAGAAAAAAGAAAATCTAAGTGTAATAAAAATAGGTTAACAAGCAGGGTTGTGCTGCCTATAATCGTTCCGATAATGAGCCCAATCGCCATTTCTTTTAAGATGTAGCGAATAGGATGGTCGTTTTTAATTTGTCCTGTGGCTAATCCACGTACCATAATAGTGGCCGATTGATTGCCTACATTTCCGCCTAATCCCATGAGCATAGGAACAAAACTTAAGATCAATGCGAGAGGTATTGATGAACCCTGAAATGCGATTGAATATTTTGTAATAATAACAGAAGCAAGAAACCCGCCTCCTATAGTGACCAGTAGCCAAGGAGATCGTGAGAGTGTTGCTGTAAAAATATTACTTCCTAAGAGTTGAGTCTCATCAATATCTGTTGTTCCAGATAACTTATAAAAATCCTCAGTGGCTTCTTCGATCACAACATCAACAATGTCGTCTACGGTAATCAAGCCAATAAGATGATCGTCGTCGTCGACAACAGGCAGTGAGATAAGATTGTATTTTTGAAATAGTCGAGCGACATCTTCTTGGTCGGTGGTCACGTGCGTTTTAATTGGGTAGTCATTTCGAATACTTTTAATTTCAGAGCTTGAGCGACTGACAATAAGATTTACGAGTGTTGTGTATCCTATAAGTTTATTTTCTTCATCTACAATATAAATATAAAATGAAGATTCAGAATCTTGAGGTTTTTGTTTTTTGATTAGCCGGATGCCCGCTTCAACACTTAAATTTTCGGGAATAGAGATGATATCGGTCGTCATAATGGCGCCTGCAGAATCATCGCGATAGGAGAGGAGGTCTTGAATATCCGATACTTCGTCTTCTGGAAGTGCTTGTATGATTTTTTCTACTCTGTCTTCATGTGTGTCCTGAAGTTCTTCGATAATATCGACTCGATCATCATGTTCCATTTCTTCTATATACTTGGCGGCAAGCTCAGTACGGAGTGTCGCGATAAGTTCGGCTTGTTGTTTAAATTCTAGTTCTTCAACAATATCGACAGCTTTTTCAGGGTCCAGGACATTAAAAAAGATGACTCTTTCTTCTTTGCTTAGTTCTTCTAGCGCATCTGCAATATCAGCTTCATGGTATTTGTTGAAAAATTTCAGTGTTTCTTGTTTTGACTTCGTTTTGAGTAAAATAGCCAACTCATGATGTAGATTTTCTTGTATCTGTTTTTGTTCTTCGATATAGTCCATCTATTTAATCTAACAAATGCTTGAATGAGCCGTCAAACTTGCTATTATGTAGTTTTAAACTTAAACAGAAATAGTGGAGGAAGAATATGAATAAATCATTTTTAGCGTTGATGGTAGCTGTGCTTATGTTAAGTGTGCCTGCGCATGCCTTAGATTTAGGTGTTGTGACTGGGTTTAATGGTAGCTCGGCTCCATCTGGGAAGTTTTATCATCCACTGCCTATGGATATGGAATTAGTGTTTGGATTTTCAGCCCAGTTACCCGCTCAAAAATATAATAATAATACAGGGAGTCAGGCCGACTTTGATATTTTGTTGGGGGTTAATTCAGATATGCCTTTAGTAGGTAATGTGGATATGTACTTTGTTATGGATGATGAGGACGGTACTGTTCGAACCGGTAAAAATGAAGGGTCAGATTTAATGGTTACGAAATTTGCTGTAACTAAACGTTGGATGTATCCTTTAAACGATAGGGTTAATCTTGGTTTTCAAGCTACTTTAGGTGAAGTGTTACTTGATGGATCTAAGCAAGTAAATGTACTTACTGAAATTTCTCCTGTTCTCGGAGCTACAATCTCTTTTTAAAATTTAGACGGTATTCTAGATAATAAAAAGGCTCCATTATGGAGCCTTTTTATATTTATATTAGTCTAGATTATTCCCATTCAATAGTAGCGGGAGGTTTTGATGAGATATCGTAGGTTACTCTATTTATTTCAGGGACTTCATTGATGATTCTAGAGGAAATAGCTTCGAGTACATCATAAGGGAGGTGAGCCCAGTTTGCCGTCATCGCATCGTCAGATGTAACGGCTCTGATGGCCACTACGTTTGAATATGTGCGTTGGTCTCCTTGGACACCTACAGATTTTATAGGGAGCAAAATTGCAAATGCTTGCCATATTTTACTGTATAAGCCTGCTTTTTTGATTTCTTCTACAACAATAGCGTCTGCATTTTGAAGGATGCGTACACGTTCTTCTGTTATTTCACCTAAAATTCGAATGGCGAGACCTGGACCTGGGAAAGGTTGTCTTTGGACAATCTCGTCTGACAAACCTAACGCTGTGCCTACTTCTCTTACTTCGTCTTTAAATAGTTTGTTTAGAGGTTCAATAATTTTAAATTTCATATCTTTAGGTAGGCCACCAACATTATGATGACTTTTAATCGTTACAGCGGTTTCGGGTGCATCTCCAACTCCTGATTCTATAACGTCCGGATATAGAGTGCCTTGAGCTAAGAAAGGGAAGTCACCTTTTATTTTTTCTGTTTCTTCTTCGAAGACGCGAATAAACTCTTCCCCAATTAACTTTCTCTTTTTTTCAGGATCAGTGACGCCTTTTACTTTTTTAAAAAAACGTTCTCTTGCATCAATATAAATAAGATTGATTTTATAATCACCAGAGAACATTTCTTTTATACGAGCCGCTTCGTTTTTTCTCATGAACCCTTGGTCAATAAACATACACGTTAATTGATCTCCAATGGCCTGTTTAAGGAGAGCGGATGTAACAGAAGAATCTACTCCACCCGACAATGCGCATAATACATTTTTGTCTTTTACCGTTTCTTTTATTTCAGCAACAGCGTTGTCTATAAAGGAGCCCGCCGTCCAGCTGGCTGTGCATCCACATATTCTATATATAAAATTTTGAATAAGTTCCGTTCCTTTAGGCGTGTGTGTCACTTCAGGATGAAATTGAACGGCATACATTTTTTTCTTAGCGTGACCCATAGCCGCAATAGGTGTGTTTTCCGTGTGACCTAAACGTTGGAATCCTTCTGGCATTCTAACAACCGAATCACCATGACTCATCCAGATAGCCATTTCTAGCCATAGACCTTCGAAAAGGTCAAAGTTGTTATCGATATAGAGGTTAGCTGGTCCATATTCGTGCTTGTCGCCTTTAACAACTTCGCCACCAAGGTTCATCGCCATAAGTTGCATGCCGTAGCAAATACCAAGCATGGGGAGTCTGCTTTCGAAAAGTTCAGGACGACACTTCGGGGCTTTTTCGTCGTAGACAGAAGAAGGTCCACCAGACAAGATAATGCCTTTGGCTCCTTTTGCTTTGATTTCGTCTAATGTGATTTTATGGGAGACCACTTCGCAGTAAACTTTTGCCTCTCTTATTTTTCGAGCAATGATTTTGCTGTATTGAGATCCAAAGTCAAGAATGACTATCACTATTTATACATACCTAAGTTTTGTGCTTTTTGATAAATTTTACCTTCGGTTAAAAGGGATGGTGCGACTATGATAGGTGTGTCATGCATTTCTTTCATATTGCTGGCACCTAAGGTTGCGAAACAAGTTTTGATAGCGCCTTTGAAGTTTTGAGAGCCATCATCAGAGTTTGAAGGTCCGTCGATAATCTCTTGAAGACTTGCAATAGTACCTACTTCTACTCTAGCTCCTCGAGGAAGTACCGCGTTTGGTGTCGCCATTCCCCAATGAAAACCAAAGCCAGGGGCCTCTTTACTTTTAGCAAAAGGAGACCCGATCATTACGGCGTCTGCACCACAAGCGAGAGATTTACAAATATCACCCGAATTAACGATCCCGCCGTCAGCGATGATAGGGACATAACGCCCAGATTCTTCTTGGTACTCGTCTCTAGCAGCAGCACAGTCGGAGATGGCACTTGCCATAGGTACGCCTATGCCAAGTACCCCACGAGTTGTACATGCTGCGCCAGGTCCTATGCCTACAAATATACCTTCAACACCCGTTCTCATAAGATCTAAGGTAACTTCTGCCGTTGTTGTGTTTCCAAGTAATACAGGGATAGGCATGTCTTTAACAAATTGAGTTAAGTCTAGACCCGTAAATCCGTTTTTACCTTTAAACTTAGTAGAAATAACCGTCACCTGAATGAGAAACATATCAGCGCCTGCTTCTGCTGCGAGAGGGCCCAATTTTGCAGCGTGTTGAGGTGTTCCAGAAACAGCCACAATAACGCCACCAGCTTTAATCTCTTTAATTCTTTTTATAATAAGCGCTTCTTTTACAGGTTTTTTATATACTTCCTGCATGTGAGAAACATAATCAGCTTTGCTTACGCTTGCTATTTCTTTTAATATTTTTTCAGGGTTTTCATATCTAGTTTGAACACCTTCAATGTTAAGCACAGCCAAACCACCACGTTTTCCAATTTCTATAGCCGTTTTCGGATTGACAACAGAATCCATAGCCGATGCTATAACAGGGAAATCTAAAGTGAAGCCTGCAATTTTAGTAGAGATGTCTGGAAGTTCTGGGTCGATAGTTAAATTCGTTGGGACAAGCGCGATTTCGTTTAAACCGTAAGCCCGTTTGAATTCTTTTTGTGTTGCTTTTGCCATTGTCGGTGTCTCCTATTCATTTAGTAAGTATTTGCACTAGAAAAAGTATTTCGAAGATCCTACCAAAAGCAATAGTGAAAGTCAACCTGGGCTGGTCTGTATCTGGGATAGTTGGTACCCTATGTTGAGGAAAAAACTATGTCAGATATAAAAGAAACACTTTCACAACACATTCGTTCTAACTTTTTTTATGGTCTTATGATTATTTTGCCTATTTTTGCTACTTTTTGGTTGGTTGTGTTTTTTATAGGTATTATTTCTGGTCCTCTGGCTTCTTTG
>CALLLO010000145.1 GCA_938082985.1 uncultured Candidatus Marinamargulisbacteria bacterium
CCATTTCGTTTCCTAGAAGTACAAATGAAGATTTGATTAAAGCTGTGGATTTGTATATGCCTGTTGAAGAAGATTTGTTGTTTACGAGAAGACGCTATGTGTCTAAGCCAAAAGCGGATAAGTAATGATACGATTTGGGTCTTTATTTTCAGACACGATTACATATATAAAACGAGATAAATTCTTGTTTGCACCTTTTTGGGTGTACTTGGCTTTTGTACACATTTTAACTCCGTATATCCCTTCTCTAGATTTCACAAAACCTGAGGCTGAGAGTGTCACTTTTGATACTATATGTGTGTTGATTGCTTTATTTCTACTTGGGTTGGTTCCTAAATTTTTTGTTTTGTTACAGGTTCGGTTTATAGATGGGGATCCTTGTTCTTTACCTCAAGCGATCCACTTGTTTTTCAGATATATAGGTGGGATTACCCTACTTCTTTTGGGCAGTTTGGGTGTAGGGATTGTGTTATATCAGTTTTCTGATAAATCTGTCATTGGCTTTGTGTTGTTTTTAGCAACAGTATTACTGAGCTTGTGTATGATTGTTATTTATTCGTTGTATCCTATTGCGATTATTCACTATAACTACACAGTATTAGAAGCCTTTCGTCGTGTGTATTATTTATGTAAGCAACAGTGGCGTGTGCTTGTGCGTCTGTCCTTTGGGTTTTCTTTTTTTATGTTAGTTATGACTGCTTTATCCTTGGGTATTTCTAATATACCTCTTTTAGGACCGTCTGTTTTTTTGCTTATATTTCAAGGTGTTCAGTCTGCTTTTCTAGTGTTGATGACTTTAGTTTTATATAGACGGCTTGTAGAACCTACAGTTCTAGTAGAGCTAAAAGATGAGGCTTTATAATATAGTTCTTTTTTTCCAAGCGGGATTTTTTTTAGGAAAGTCTTCTCTAAAATGAGCCCCGCGGCTTTCTTCTCGTTGGAGTGCGCTTTTTACTATTAACTGGGAGACTGTAAGCATATTTTGAACTTCAAGAATTTTGTCATCAATGGTGGTTATATCTAAAAGCCAACTTAAGTCATCTAAACCTTGCCTTGCAGTATTTAAGTCTTTTTTGTTTCTGATGATACTGACATTACGCCACATAATACTTTTGATAGTGTGTCTAGCTGCACGGATTTTACTGGTCGTGTTTTTATTTGATTTCGGAGCTTTAATTATGAGGGCGTCTTGAATTATGGGCTGTTCGTTTTCTTTTATCATATTCAAGGCAGAGGCGTGGCCGAAGACTAAACCATCTAAAAGTGAGTTGGAGGCTAGTCGGTTAGCGCCATGGAGGCCTAAGGATGCTGTTTCTCCGGCTGCGTAGAGTCGTGGAATATTTGTTTGCCCTTTTTCATTTGTTTGAACGCCGCCCATAAAGTAATGAGCTGCGGGAGATACGGGGATAAATTCTCGTGTAATATCAATGCCAGATTCCATACATCTTTCGTATATAGTTGGAAACCGTTTACTTAACTCTTGGGTAATCGGTGAGAGGTCTAGGTAAACATGGTTTTTAGTTTTTTGGCTTTCTTGATAAATAGACCTGGCTACTACATCTCGAGGGGCGAGTTCTGCGTCAGGATGATAGTCGAGCATAAATCGGTCCCCATTAATGTTTCTTAGTATGGCCCCCTCACCTCGAATAGCTTCTGTAATGAGAAAGATGGAAATTGGTTTTTTGTCACCTAGTGCTAGAGTTGTTGGGTGGAATTGAACAAACTCCATATCTTGAACTTTACATCCTGCCCTATAAGCTATTGCAATTCCATCTCCTGTAGCTATGGATGGGTTTGTGCTTTTTGAGAAGATTTGACCACAGCCTCCTGTTGCAATAATGCTTGATTTTGCGTAGAAGTGAATAGGGGTATGATTTCTGATAGCTACACAGCCGACGCATTCTCCATTTTGGATGATAAGTTCTTTAACAAAGGTTGAAGGAAAAAATGTGGTTAGAGCTTCATTTAGAACGGCATTACCTAATGTTTTTTTAATTTCTTTTCCGGTCGAATCGCCTACATGAAGAATACGTCGCTTAGAATGAGCCGCTTCTTTTGTGAAGTCATAATCTCCGTCAACTTTATCAAAATTAGCACCTAAAGCAATCAGTTCGCGTACACGTTCTGGGCCTTCTTCGACTAAAAATTTCACTGCTTTTTCATCACATAAGCCATCTCCAGCTTTTAGTGTGTCTTCGAAGTGATAATCAGGGGTATCTGTTTTTGTCATAGCAGCAGCGATGCCGCCTTGGGCAAGGTTTGTGGCACTTTCGTGGATGCTTGCTTTACTTATGATAGCTGTTTTCCCGTGCTTAGATAGTTGCAATGCGGCAGATAGTCCGGCGATGCCACTACCTATGACGAGGTAGTCGTAGTGATAGTCCTTGCTCATGGGAAAAGATTATAGCAAGATAGATGACTATTATGGAATACACACCTCGAAATTTTGAATCTAAATGGACCCAGTACTGGGCGGATAATCAGCTCTATAAAACGGATGAGGACTCCGAAAAAGACCCGTATTATGTATTAGAAATGTTTCCGTATCCCTCTGGAAAATTACATATGGGGCATGTGAGAAATTATACTTTGGGCGATGCTCTTGCTCGATTTAAGAGGATGAATGGCTTTAACGTACTCTATCCAATGGGCTATGACAGTTTTGGTTTGCCTGCAGAAAATGCAGCTATTAAAAATAAAGTAGATCCTGAAGCGTGGACTTTATCTAATATCGAAGTCATGAAAGAGCAGCAAAAACTTATGGGATTGAGCTACGATTGGTCGCGTGAGTTGGCGACGTGTAAGTCTGATTATTTTAAATGGAACCAGTGGTTGTTTATTAAAATGTTTGAAAAAGGCTTGGCATATAGAAAAAAAGGCTGGGTAAATTGGGATCCTGTTGATAATACGGTGTTGGCTAATGAACAGGTGATAGATGGGAAGGGCTGGCGTTCGGGCGCGGAAGTTGAGAAGCGTGAAATTGTTCAATGGTATTTGAAAATCACTGATTATGCGGAAGAGCTTTTGGAGGATTTAAAGACATTGGAGCATTGGCCTGATCGTGTAAAAACGATGCAGGAAAATTGGATTGGAAAAAGTTTTGGAACTGAAGTTATGTTTGATATTGAAAACGAATCTGGAGATAAAGTAGCTGAAGTTCCTGTGTTTACGACACGTCCGGATACTTTGTTTGGAGTAAGTTACCTTGTTTTAGCAGTCGAACATCCTTTGGTGAACGAGCTTGTCTTGGGGACAGATATTGAATCGAGTATTCATGATTTTGTTCAGGCTGTTGTCAAGCAGTCTGCGCAAGATAGAGGCGATGATAGCCACCCTAAGAAGGGTGCTTTTTTAAAGCATTATGTTATCAATCCGGTTAACGGTGATAGATGTCCACTCTATATTGGTGATTATGTTTTGATGGACTATGGAACGGGTGCCGTTATGGCGGTTCCTACGCATGACCAGCGAGATTTTGAGTTTGCTAAGACCTATGGCTTGCCTTTGACGCTTGTGATTCAAAATAAGGACGCTGATTTGGATGTGTCGTCAATGACTGAAGCTTATACAGAGCCTGGTACGATGGTGAACTCTGCTCAGTTTGATAAGCTGAGTAATATAGCCGCTAAAGACGCTATTACTCATTGGTTGGCAGAAAAGGGAAAAGGAACCAAGAAAACAACATATCGATTAAGAGATTGGCTCATTTCTAGACAACGATACTGGGGCACGCCTATTCCGATCGCATACGATGAATCTGGTGTGGCTCGGGCTATCCCTGTTGACGATCTTCCGGTTCTCCCACCTAAAGATGTCTCTTTTACAGGTAGCAGTAACCCTAACGAAACCTCGGAGTCTTTTAAGTATGTAGAGATAGAGGGACAGACATGTCGTCGTGAAACAGATACGATGGACACATTTTTCGATTCATCTTGGTATTTTTTTCGTTTTTGTGATTCTCAGAACAAAGAGCTTCCATTTAAAAAAGAGTTGGCCGATCATCGTTTACCTGTTGATCAATATATTGGCGGCATTGAGCATGCTGTTTTACATTTATTATATGCGAGATTTTTTACGAAAGTTTTACGAGACCTTGGCTTAACATCTGTAAATGAACCTTTTAAGAGGCTATTATGTCAGGGTATGGTGCTAAAAGATGGTGTTAAGATGTCAAAGTCTGTGGGTAACGTTGTAGACCCTGGTTCTATTATTGAAAAATATGGTGCGGATACGGCACGCTTATTGATCTTGTTTGGAGCACCTGTAGAAAGAGATTTGGATTGGTCTGAGTCTGGTGTAGAAGGGGCCTATCGTTTTCTTAAGAGGGTTTATCGCTTATGTATGGAACCTAAAGAGTTTGGATTAAAGGCGGGGCAGTCTGAGCGTTTAATTAAGATGACGCATAAGACAATTCAAGCTGTGACGATTGATATTGAACGTTTTAGTTATAACACAGCGATAAGTCGTTTGATGGAGTTCGTGAACGTCATCTATCAATCTGGTGCGACTAAAGAGTCTTTGGATATATTAATTTTATTATTGGCACCTATCGCACCTTTTACGTCTGAAGAGTTGTGGTCTAAAGCTGGGAATGATGGGTCGGTACACGTTCACCCTTGGCCGAGCTTTGATCCCGCTTTAATTGTAGACGACACCGTCACTATTGTTATGCAGGTTAATGGGAAAGTTAGAGATAAAATTGTCGTTGCAAAAGGTCTAGATCAAGCCGCGTTAGAAGCCTTGGCTAATGCCTCAGAAAACATACAAAAATTTGTTAATGGCGGAACGATTGTTAAGACTATCTTTATACCTAATAAGTTATTGAATTGGGTTGTTAAACCCGCTTAATTATTCTTCTACATAGAGATGATAATCGAGTTTTCTTATTTTTCCATCCTCATTTTTGGATTCTATTATACTTAAGATCCCGTGTAAGGTTTGAATCGATCCCATTGACTTTACGAGCCAGATTCGTTGGTCTATGTTTTTAGGTATTAATAAAATGTTTTTATTTTTCGGACCTAAGATAGAGAGTTGTGAAAAAGGGGTGTTGCCGGTTGATTTTATGGTGCCGGTGACTTCAATTTTTTTTCCATCAAGGGAGTTAATGTTCGGGGTACAGGCGAATAAACAGAGGCTTAAGAGGAGTGTGAGCGTAGCTTTAATTTGCATGGATGATTATAAACCCGAGGGTATCTCCGTAGATAGGATTTTTAGCTTAAGACTTTGAGGCTTGGTTTAAAATATAGTGGGGTTAGTCTGTATAATCTTCGACGGTTCCGCATGTGCATATTAAGTTTCTGTCTCCGTGTGCTTGATTTAAACGTCCTACACTTGGCCAAAATTTGTTTTCTTTTACATAGGGTAGCGGGTAAACGGCGCTTTTTCTGGAGTAGCTATGGGTCCAATCCTCAGAGATAGCTTCGGCGGCTGTGTGAGGGGCGTTTTTTAATGGATTGTCTTCGCTGTCTACTGTTTTGTTTTTGATAGCTTCTACTTCATTATAAATGCTTATCATCGCATCGCAAAATCGATCTAGTTCAGCCTTGTCTTCAGATTCTGTTGGTTCTATCATTAATGTCCCTGGTACAGGCCATGACATTGTCGGTGAATGATACCCATAATCTATAAGTCTCTTTGCTACATCTTCTACGTCTATTTTAGCCTTTTTGAATGGACGAAGATCTACAATGAGCTCATGAGCGACGTGTCCATGTTTCCCTGTATAGAGTACGGGGTAGTAAGAGGCTAATCGACTTTTGATATAGTTAGCATTGAGAATCGCGATTTTTGTGGAATCACTCAGGCCTTTTACCCCTAATAATTTTACGTAACCATATGAAATCAGAAGAATACTGCCACTTCCGTAAGGCGCTGCGGATACAGCAGATCCGGCTCTATTAATATCGACAATAGTATGCCCTGGCAAAAACGCTGTTAAATGTTTAGCTACGCCAATAGGGCCTACTCCAGGACCACCTCCTCCGTGAGGAATCGCGAAGGTTTTGTGTAAGTTTAAATGACACACATCAGCGCCGATGAATCCGGGGCTAGTTAGTCCTACTTGGGCGTTCATGTTTGCGCCGTCCATATAGACCTGTCCGCCGTGTTTATGGATGAGTTCGCAGATATCTACGATGTCTTCGTCAAATACACCATAAGTAGAGGGGTATGTGATCATGAGACATGAGAGGTTTTTTGAATGTTGTTCACATTTATCTGTAAAATCGGGTATGTCGATAGTGCCGTCTTCGAGACATTTAACTGCGACTACTTTAAGCCCTGCCATGACGGCACTGGCTGGGTTTGTCCCATGTGCGGATGTTGGAATAAGGGCGATGTTTCTGTGTGATTCATTTTTTGATTTAAAGTAGTTTTGTATAGTGACGAGGCCTGCGAATTCTCCTTGGGCTCCAGAGTTAGGTTGTAGAGAGACAGCATCAAATCCTGTGATTGTAGCAAGATCTTTTTCAAAATCTTTAATGATTTCTAAGTACCCTTGTGTTTGATCTTTAGGGGCGAAGGGGTGAATATTAGCTACTTCTGGCCAGGTGATGGGGATCATTTCAGTTGTCGCATTTAGCTTCATAGTGCAAGAGCCTAGGGGGATCATGGCTGTATTTAATGACAGATCTTTGTTCTCTAGAGACTTCATATATCTCAGCATCATTGTTTCAGAATGTTGGGTGTTAAAAATAGCGTGTTTAAGAAAGGCGCTTTGTCTTTTTTGTCCGTTTGGAATACCTGTTGACTCTTGTGATAAACCTTCACCAAAGACGTCTTCGAAAATAGCGATGAGGATAGTGATATCTGTATGTGACTTTGTTTCATCTACGCTCAAACCAAACTGTGTGACAGTATCATATCTCAAGTTGATACCTTCTTCTTCGCAGAGCTCTTTTAAGCTGGAGATATCGGATTCACTGGCTGTGAAGGTGAGGGTGTCAAAGAAACTATTGTTGAGGAGACTTAGATTCTTATTGGGAACGGTATCTGCAATTTTTTTAGTTTGGGCATGAATTTTAGTGGCTATATCTCTAAGTCCTGTAGGACCATGATAGACGGCATACATACTGGCCAGATTGGCTAGGAGTGCTTGAGCTGTGCAGATATTGGATGTCGCTTTGTCTTTTCGGATGTGTTGTTCACGTGTTTGAAGTGCCATTCGGAGAGCTCTGTTTCCGTGCTTATCTATACTGACACCTATGATACGTCCTGGAATTTGTCTATTGAAACGCTCTTTTGTAGCGAAATAAGCGGCGTGAGGACCACCAAATCCCATAGGTACACCAAATCGTTGTGTTGTTCCGCAGACTACATCTGCACCTAGCTCTCCTGGAGGGGTGAGTAGGGTCAGACTGAGAAGGTCGCTGGCTACAGCGACTAGAACATCGCTGTCATTAGCGCGCTTAATTGAAGACTGGCAATGCCCGATTTCTCCTTTGGAATCTGGGTATTGAAGGAGGCATCCGAAAACATCGTCATGAAAGTTTAAATGGTTGGCGTCTTGAACTTCAATGATAATGTCTATAGATTCAGCTCTAGTTTTTAAGACGTCTAAGGTTTGTGTGAAGCATGTGTCTGTTACGACAAAGGTGTTGGCGGATTTTTTGCTTTTGCTTTTGTTTCTATTAAACATGCCCATCGCTTCTGCCGCAGCTGTGGCTTCGTCTAACAATGAGGCATTGGCGGTAGGTAGCCCTGTTAATTCTGTAATGAGGGTTTGAAAGTTTAGTAGAGATTCGAGTCGGCCTTGAGAAATCTCTGCTTGGTAAGGCGTATATTGGGTGTACCATCCAGGATTTTCTAGGATATTTCTTAAGATAACGGTAGGCGTAATAGTCTCGTAATAACCTTGTCCAATATAACTCTTAAATATGTCGTTTTTGAGTGTTTTTTCTTTAAGGATATTTAAATAGTCAGCTTCAGATACTGCTTTCTCAAGAGAAAGAGGCTCTGAATATCTTATGTTAGGCGGAATTGTTTGGTCGATGAGGGTCTCCAGATCTTTTACGCCAATGCTATTTAGTTGTTCTGTTTGTTCTGATTTTGAAGGTCCGATGTGCCTATCTTTAAAGATCATAATGAGTCCTTTTTCTAAAAAAATTTGATTCAGACTACCATCATTTTGTGTTATCTACTACCACGTTCCCCTGAAAAATAACGCATTGCAAAATAGGTGATTTCTTGGGGTCTACGATACAAAAGTTTGGGGAGCTTAGGAGTGTAAATTCGGGGGCTTTTTCACCGGCTATAAAGAAGGGGTTAAAGCAGAGGAGGGTGAGTATATCTGACATTTGAAAAGTAGGATGTAGGTAAGCTATGGCTCTTTCTAAAAAGGCCTCGCAAGAATCTTTTTCACAGACGATTGTTTGAATAATGCCATTTTGTGTGAGGGCTTCTAGTTTTGAAATGTCTTCTTTTTCTAAGATGTCTAAAGGAATGCCGGCTGCTAAGAATTCATTATTTTTTTTAGCGGCTTTATATATAGTTAAATCTTCTTGAAGATTTTGAAGGATACAGTAAAGAGGTGTCTGTGATTTTTCTGCTTTTTCTAAGGCTTCTTTTAAGTTCTCACCACTTTTATTACAGAGTAGTTCTTCATAATCTAGAGCATTAGTAATACCATTTTTTATGTAGAGAGGTTTAGACTTTTCATCGAGAGGGTAGTAGTGGCTTAAGAAGGGGAGTACAAACGAACCGTTTACATTGAGGAGATCTGCCTTTATGTCGTCATCGTCTGGGACGTAGCCAAGACCTAGGATTTTTTGACCAGCTAGAAGGATGTTAGACCGGCTAAATTCTTTTGTTTGCTTATTAAGTAACTTGGCATCAATGATAATTGTTTTTCCCATAGGGTTTAATATATCAGGGGGACTAGATGAAGTGCCAGATATTTTTTTTGTTTAACAGGGGATGGATATGGGTATTACTTCTCGGAGTAGCAAAAATGTTTTATAAACCAGAACTATTTTTTAATATGGTATTAACTAAAGTTAGAACAGCTTTTTATGTTATGTCTACCCCTTTAGCCTTGAGAGTAGAACAAGAGATGGGTGTCATTCGCTATGTTATTGGTAGGATTATTGGTAGTTGCATTGATTCAAGTATCTTCTCAGTATATAGATTATTTTTGGTTAAATACTTTTGTTTTAGGTATGTTTACTTGGATATTTGCGAGTTTTATTTGGGAGTTTGGGTATACTATTCATCATGTAAAACGCTACTCAGTGTGGTTATTACTGTTGATGTTGATTCCTTTGCCACTTTATATGAGTGTGTATGCCTCAAATTTAGATGTTAACTCTTCTGAAGTGACAAGGCGGTAAGGCGGTTTAAAGTGAACACGTATTCCTTTAATTTCATTTCTACCATACGAGCTAAAACAGTAGCTTCAGAACCAATTTCGGATAGGTGGTGTGTTCTTGATTTTGCAGAATTAGGTGTTTTGAAGGTAGATTTTCAAAGAGATGGCGTCGTACTTTTAGATAGGGAGGCTGATTTTGAAATTGTAGGAAAGCCTTTAGCTTATCCTAATCCTTTTAGGCAGGCGGAAGGCACTGAAATTGGGTGTGAACTCTCTCGGAATATGGATATTGAGATTCATATCTATAATATGTTTGGACATTTGATTGAGAAAATTTATGCCCCAGAGGGTGATGTGGGTGGAACGGAAGGATTTAATCGTGTAGCCTTTGGTTGAGAAGATGCGTCAGGAAGAGCTCTGTCTGCAGGCGCTTATTTTTATTTACTTATTAATGTCGAGGATGTTCTTGGCAAAGGAAAAATGGCGGTATTACCATGATATATAAATATATAGTTAATAGTTTAGTCGCTCTTTTATTCTTAAGTTCAGCCATTTTTTCGGCAAATGCTTTAATGGTAACAGACGTAGGCACATCGGCTAGGATGCTTGGGATGGGACAAATTGAAGGCTTTGATACCTCTGCCATATCCATCTTTGAAAATCCGGCGGTACTGTATCGCATAGAGAACCAATCCGTAGCTGTGTACTCTACAAAATTGATGAGTGAAGTAGATTACAGAAATTTTGCGTATGCCAAAAAGACAAAGTTTGGGACTTTTGCTGTTGGGTATATGTCTGCGGCTGTATCTGGAATTCCAGAAACTGTGACGGCTAATATTGATAATGGATTTGTGGTGAGTGGACATTTTAACGTTGATAACTTTGTTGTGAAGACGGGGATGCAGACCTCTTTATCTGACTCGGTGTCTGTTGGAGCGGCACTAGATTATTATTCCAACACGATTCAGTCTGTTAAAGGGACTGGGTATAATATGGATGTGGGTGTGGTGTATAGACGGGATATGTTGGAGCTGTCTGGCTCTATAAAGAATATATTGACCCAGTCTAAATCTAATTTTAATAATGGAGGCGAAGAGACTTATCCTCTTCAATCCGTTATGTCATTAAAATATGAATGGTACTCTTTTGATCTAATGAGTCAGGCCAAAACCTCGTCGGCACATGATTATGTATTAAAATCGGCTGGGCTTTCTTACAAGCCTTCTTTTATGCCGGTTATTACCTTTCACTCCGGAATAAAAGAGTTTTTGAATCTAGACTCCACAAAAAATCATTATACTTTTGGAATTTCTTTATTGTTTAATGGACTAGGCTTTGACTATGCCTATGAAAAAAGTGAGCATGTTCAATTTGATAATAATAGTTACTTCTCAATGAAGTTTTTATTTTAAGAGGAGTATATAGGTATGACTGTTTTTTTATTCAAAAGGTCAGATAAAAACATCGTAAAGGGCTTGCTTTTTGTGGCCTTATTGTTAGGTGTGCTGAGTACACAAGTAAGGGCTGAGTATGTACCTAGCCGAGTCTCTTTGCAGGTAAGCTTATTAGATCAAAATGGGTATCCATTGGACGGAATTATTACGCGAGTAGATGTGTCTTTATATTCTGATGATACGGTGGTGGAGGATTGGTCTGAAAAACATAATAACGTTGAGTTTGTAGATGGGGTAGGGGTGTTGGAATTAGGGAGCGTGAGCCCCTTGGACGCTACATATTTTGATATAGCGACCCCAAAATTTGTTCTTAAAGTGGATGGAGATGACGTGGATCCTATTTATCTTAATTCCGTCATGTATGCGCTTAAATCAAGCTCTACGGATCATGTGGAGTGGGAGGACGTTGAAGGTGTGCCTGATTCACTCGTGGAAGGGGATTATTATTCACAAAGTGAAGATATGCTTATTTCGGAGCATGTAACCTTTAATAAGAGGTAAAAGCGTATTTTTTACAATGACAGTTCATCTCGTCTTCTGTACAATAAAGCGTATAAATTTCTTAAAAGGACATCCCCAATGAAAAAGGTTTTTATTGCAGCTACACGACAAAATGATGGAAAAACAATGACTTCTTTAGGCTTGTTTAATGCCTTTAGAAAACGATTTAAAAATGTAGGCTATATGAAACCTGTCGGTCAGCAATATAGGATTATTGACGGAAATAAAATAGATAAAGATGCCGTTTTGTTTAAGAAAGTATTTAAATTAGAAGACCATCCTCTTTATATGAGCCCGATTGCGGTTCCAAAAGGCTTTACTGAAGAGTATATTCAGAACGGTAAACGAGACGATTTAGTTAAAGATTTAAAATTTGCCTATGAGGCTTTAGTAAAAGACAAAGATTTTTTACTTTTAGAAGGGACCGGACACGCGGGTGTCGGTTCTGTTTTTGATATGTCTAATGCGGATGTCGCTCAATTGTTAGAGACAAAAGTGGTGTTAGTTTCTTTAGGTGGTTTAGGTCGAGCTATTGATGAAATTATGCTCAATAAAGCTGTTTTTGATAAGTATGGGGTAGAGCTTGCTGGTGTTATTATTAATAAAGTAAAACCAGAAAAATACGACAAAATTACGCCCCTTATTAAAAAAGGATTAGAACGTTTAGGAATTAAAGTTTTTGGGTCTATTCCTTATGTTGAGATGTTAACAAAACCTACGATTAATAGCATTTTTAATAGCTTAAAAGGTGAGGTTATATTGGACTCGCATTTGGCAAACCCTGTGGACCATTGTGTTATCGGAGACATGGTCCCTCATGATGCTTTAAACAGTATCGAAGATCATTCTTTACTCATCGTCCCAGCAAATAGAGAAGGGCTTATCATGGCTGTTCTTGCGGGAACCTTAATCGATGATGATGCAAAAGATAGGATATCGGGAATTATTTTTACCAGTGGACGTCGTCCTCACCAGAAGGTCCTAAATATGATTAAGAAAGTGGATATTCCCATGGCTCTTGTGCAAGAGGATTCTTTTAGTGTAGCGACAGAAATTAACAGAATGTTGGTTAAGGTACATGCCAGTGAATCCCAAAAAATTAGTAAGATGCAGGAACTTATTGAAGAGTACGTGGACATAGACGATCTTGTTGCGTCGCTTTAGGGTTTTACATGAGTATAGCTAGTAAACGTAAGCTTAAGGCTGTTTATTCACTGATTTCAAAAGATTTAAAAAAAGTAGATGCGTTTATTTCTGAGACACTTAAGTCAGGATCGGATGCGGCAGCACGTCCTCTTGTTGAGCATGTCTTAGAGTCTCAAGGTAAACGAGTTCGACCTGTTCTTCTTATTCTTAGCGCTTACACGCTGAGTAAGGATAACGCTCTTTCTGACGACCAGTATGAGCGCCTGATTAAAGTAGCTGCAGCGATTGAGCTTATACATATGGCCTCTCTCGTTCATGATGATGTTATAGATGATGCCGATGTGCGTCGTGACCAGGCCAGTATCAAAGCTAAATGGGGCAATCCCGCTGCTGTTGCTTTTGGCGTATACCTTTACTCTATTTCATTACAACTCATTGCGGAGTCTGGCCTTATTTCAGTTTTAGAGTCTTTAAGTTTGGCTGTTAAGGGAATGTGCGAAGGAGAACTGTTTCAGTTAGCGGGACGTGAACAGTATGATTTGTCTGTTTCGGACTATAAGGCTGTGATTAAGCGTAAAACGGCTGATCTTTTTGTTTCGGCTTGTAAGAGTGGCGCTTTGGTTTCTGGTGCATCATCTGAGCAGATTAATAAGGTAGGCGGGTTCGGACATGCGTTAGGCATGATATTTCAAATAACAGATGATGTGTTGGATATTGTAGGTGATGGAGATCATTTAAAAAAAGAGATGGGGCAGGATTTAGTAGCAGGACAAGTCACGCTTCCCTTTATATACTTACAAGAAGCATTTAGCCGGGAGGAGCAGCTAAAGTTTCTGGATATGACCAAATCGAAAGTGTTTGATTTTAAATGGATACAAACACAAATAGAGGCGTATGGGATTGAAAAAAGGGTAAAAGAAGATATTAAAAGTTATGAGGATTTAGCGAAGATATCACTCTCTAACGCCGTTGAATCTAAATATAAAAAAGCCCTTTTGGATGTCTTAGATTTTGTTGTGAATCGTTCTTAGATCCCCTTTACTTTAACCCTTAAATTAGATACACTT
>CALLLO010000146.1 GCA_938082985.1 uncultured Candidatus Marinamargulisbacteria bacterium
GTGGCGATAGAGGTTCGCAAATAGACAGATAAGCTGTCGTTTGGTTGGTTCGCGAACCGCTTTACCCGTAAAAACCCTTTATCTACTAATTTTTTTAAATTTAATTTCACAGTGCTACTCTTCAAGGATAATTGTACGACAAGGTCATTATTACGAAATATAATGCCTCTAGGAACATAATTTAATATTAAGTTTTCTGTAGCATTTAAATCAAAAGTACTCGTATTTGTTTTATTTAAATAGTCTTTCAAAATATTTTTTTGCTTTAACATACAGTCCATAAAAAACAGTACCCATACATTACAATCATAAGCTCCCGAAGGATCCCTTCTCTGAGGTGTGTTAAGAACTTTGTAATAGTCTTTTTTATTTTTTTCAATAATACTCTCAAACGAACAATACGCAACGAATCCATACCCAAATTGAAGTAATAATAAGGTCGTAAGAATACGAGATAGCCGACCATTCCCATCTTGGAAGGGATGAATAGATAAGAACTGAAGAATGAATAGACTAACCAGGAGTATGGGGTGGAGTGTCTCTTGTTCTTTTTCTTCTTCAAACCATTTTATTAGTTCAGACATCTGGTAAGCATCCCTTAGAATTGAGCCAAATAAAACTGTAAAATAGATGCAGTAGCAGGAGGCAAAAAATGAAGAAGAGTCGATTTAGTGAAGCTGAGATATTTAAGATAATCAAAGCAAATGAAAATGGATTAAAAGTGACAGAGATAACGCGACAATATGGTGTGAGTTCAGCGACGTTTTATCATTGGCGAAGTAAATATGGGGGCATGGATTTAGCTATGATAAAGAAAATGAAAGAGCTAGAAGATGAAAATCGTCGTTTAAAAAAGATGTATGCGGAGGCCTGTATGGATAGGGAAATATTACAGGAAGTCATAGAAAAAAAGCTTTAAAGCCAAGGATATTGAGATCCTTGGCTGAGGAAATTATAGAGTTAAGACAGATATCGATTCGTCGTAGTTGTCGCCTATTAAAGCTCAATCGAGGTACGTATCGATACACGTTCAAACGAAAAAACGACACTGAAATCATAGATTTATTACAGAGATTATCAGAGAAATGGCCGCGTTGGGGATTCAGAAAAATGTACGACTGGCTAAGATACGAGGGACAAGGGTGGAATCATAAAAAAATTAGACGGATTTATCGAGAGATGAAATTACACATTAGAATACGTCCGAAAAAACGATTACCAAGTCGACATCCACAAGTATTAATCGTTCCAAATAAGCTCAACGACTCGTGGTCCATGGATTTTATGGCAGATGGTTTGAGTACGGGACGAGCCTTTCGAACCTTAAATATTATCGATGACTGTAATCGTGAGGTATTAGCTATTGAAGTTGATTATTCGTTTCCAGCAGCACGTGTGGTTCGTGTTCTAGACCAAGTCGTAGAAGAACGCGGGTACCCTCGTCAAATTAGAGTAGACAATGGACCTGAATTTATTTCTACGAGACTACGATATTGGGCGATCACACACGATGTGAAGTTAGAACACATTCAACCAGGTAAACCTGCACAAAATGCGTATATTGAACGATTTAATAGAACCTTTCGGGAGGATATCTTAAATATGTATATGTTTCATAATCTTACCGATGTTCGAGATCTTTCTACAAAATGGATGGTTGATTATAACGATTTTCGGCCGCATACAGCCTTAGGGGGAATTCCCCCTAAGGCTGTATGCTCATTCATTGAAAAGTCTCCGGTTTTGACTGGTATATAGAAAGGTCTCTTTACAGGGTATTTATTGAGAGTGTGTCGTTATATCCATTTAAATCCTGTTGAAGCAGAATTGGTCACTTATCCAAATGAATATGAATGGTCGAGTCATCAATATTTTATAAATGAAAAAGAAAAGCCTTCTTTTTTAAAAACAAAAATGATTTTAGACTATGTTAAAAGTAAATCGGATTTTGATTATTTTGTAAATTTAGGAGTGGATAAGGAAATCTCTCACTTTTATAACAAAAAGAACCTGTGTTCTATTTTAGGAAATGATGACTTTAAAAAGAAAGTAAACGGATAGCTTCTAATATATACCTATGGCACCTCTTCGTATATGGGGGTCAGACCCCTCTCTAAAAAAAGCGAATAAGCAGCGCGGCGCGATGAGCGGCAGGCTCTGTTTTGTAGGCAGCTTTCATGCCATGGAATATAACTTGAGGCCGTTCATCAACGACATAACCTACGCCAGGCTCTACCGGCAGCTCTTCCATGACGTTGAAGGGGCCTAGTTTGTCATTATCTGAATGGAATAATTGCATGTTGCCACCCTCGATTCCTCCTGCGCTTAGGATGACAGTAGCCAAATATGTAATGTTACGGAGTCGTTTAAATTGACTGTCTCGATGTGGATTGAAAATAAAGGGGAATGTGTCCGTTTGTATAAGTTTGACCTCTGCACGTATGATAGACGCGTCATTAATATCCCTTAAAAATTGGGCTACTAGGTTTTTTACGTCTATATCATTAAGGATGCTAGGATCGGTATCTGTTTTTTTTTGGTTACTAGTCGTAACAGATTGAGCCTCATCGTAGTCGAGTATATAGTCGTCATTTTTTTTTTTAATGATGTAAT
>CALLLO010000147.1 GCA_938082985.1 uncultured Candidatus Marinamargulisbacteria bacterium
TATCTCCTTTTTTAGACCAAAAGGTAACACCTTCCATCCCATAAATATAAGGAGGGTTAATGAGGCCTGGTCGATTAAAAAATGTTTCAATTGGAACTAATTTTTTTTCACTCATGAAGTCCATTAAATCTTGAGGTAAAATAAAACTGCCCTGAACTAGTCTAGAGGAAAATAGAAGAAAACTTATACATATAAAAACTTTTATTTTTTTCATTTATTAATCTCTTTAGGTCTATTCTCTTCGTAATAAGTAGAAGGATCTAAATAATTTTCAGGTCTATTAGATAGCGCATTATGCGTATGATTATCTTTTTTGTAATCGTCTGAAAAATTGTAAGGAGAGAAGCTTGTATTATCATGTGCTTCTTTATATTCTTCACGTGTAACACCTGTATATTCTAGGTCAACACCTCTAGCTCCTCGTGCTTCCAAATGGGGACTGTTTGTATCGGAATCAGGAACAGTTGTTCCATTAGATTTTGAAATATGAATATCAGGATTATCTGAAGAACGATATCTATCACCTCCTGTAACCTGAATTACAAAGCTGTCATTTGGATGCCCCATATCGATTAGATTATCATTAAGTTGCTGTAAATTCTGTCTAACTAGAGGGTTTTGTAAAACTTTTCCATTCATATCTAACATAGCTATTGTAGGATCTATTTCTCTCGCATAATACTCTGTGTCTTTTTGTTCTAAATCACTTGTATGTTGGCCTACATTTGAATCTGCTCCGTTCACTAAAACGTTATGAATTTCAGATTTTATTTCGACTCTATTACCATTTTCATCTGTTTGAGAACTAGTATTAAATACCCCAGATTTATCTCGTGTTAAGTCTAAAGCTGTAGCATGAACCAGCTTGCCTCCGACTTTAACGATTGTCCCAACATCATTCATATCTGAGGCCAAGTTTGTTAAGCCACCTTCACCCACATATCTATGGTCAATCGTCATATCGACGTCCAATTCACTCATAACCTCGTCTTTCGTAATCTCCTGCGTATTGTTCACATCACGATTAATCCCAGACAAAGCCACATCGTCATCTCCAACCGTTTCACCCGCAATCGTAAATGTCGCATTACCAATCGTCCCACGTGTAATCTGCTCTTTCTCATGCCCACTCATGCCAATCCCAAAACTCGTCGAGCCTGAGCCTGGTGCTGTCGTAGCCCCATTATCATGGTCTGTCGCCGTACTCGAACTATTTGTCCCACCCGTTGTTGAAAAAGAGAACGATTCACTACTCGCTTCGTCGATGTCTTCAATATCCGTCACGATGAGTTCATTCACGTCGATATTCATGTTTCCACCATCCGTGAAAACCCCATCCTCATCCGTCGTTCCTTGTCCAATCACAGCCCCAGAAAGAGTTAGTTTGTCAGCTCCAATATTAACGGCTTCGGTACCAATGATTTTCGACTGATTATTGGTCCATCCCTTACGACTTTCCGAGTGACTCACAGAAAAGCCCATAGTATCCCCCACCGTAATCGACTGAGAATCAGACTCACTTTGTTGCCTATCCTGCTGACTCGTCACTTCCAACGTCCCCGCAATCTCATCCAAAGCCACCGTCTTAGCCAAAGCGTCTATCCCCGTCAAATTTGCATCGCCACCTGACCTGACAACAAAACTGCCATTCTCTGCTCGTATCTTCGCATTCTGCTGTGTTACACCTCTGGCTGTAGAGCTAGACCATGCATTTGTATACGTCGGCATCTGCATTCCCGCCGTCGTTACCGTCGTCGTCATTGAGTTACTATCCGATCTTGATGTAGACGCGTTTGACGACTCCGCACTCGTTATTGTCACATTCTCGCCTCCGTCCACAATCACGTCTCCCTGCATACTATTGATATAACTCCCCTCAATTATAACAGCCTTGTCCGCTTTCAAATCAACATTTCCACCATACGATACCAAGGAACTTACTCGTTTGTTATTGTGTTCCTGCTCTGACGTACTTCTCGACTCTTCAACTGTTACCGATACCCCACCGTAAAATCCAAAAGACGCAACTGAACTCGCTACATTAGCTAATTGACTCACCGTCTTCGTTGTCTGTACCAAGGCTAATGTCGCCTGCAAGGCCTTTGCCGTCGAACTTATCGCACTATTAGTATCCAAACTATCTACATCAATCGCCGCATTCGCAATTATCAAAGTATCGTTCACAGAATGTGCCGTATCTACGACAGAGTTCCCAATCATCTGCGTCGTACTCAATGAATAATCAGTATGAGACCGTCCACTTATAGAATATTCATCCGCTGCTAAACTCTCGATACTCCCTCCAGCATCCGCATCAATATCGCCATACGCCGTGATGTCAGACCCCACCATCCGAATATCGCCAGCCGTCTTCATAGTCAAATCTCCATCCACGTTCAAGCCCGACCCTCGCGCGGTCTTCGTTCTCGTATACTCCTCGTCTCGCTCTCCGCCCATCTTCTGCGTTGACGAGGCTCTCATCCTCTTTAAATCTACTGAATACGACATAGACCCCAAGGTCTTCTTATCCGTGTAACTACTCGTCTCACTCGTGTTATAGCCAGCCAAAACAGAAATCCCTTCAGCCGCATCTATATCTGCATCTCCTGCCACTGTCACGTCAGAGCCAATCAAATACAGGCCACCTTCCAAATCTGCTTCCAAATGACCAACCACTGTCATATCTGAAGCCACAACCGTCGATGTTGTATTCGCACGTCCTTGGTCTTTCGTACTTAATTCAAAACCATTAAGCAACTTTCCTAACAAGCCGCCCATACTAAAAGATGTGCTTTCAGATTTACTCTTCTTATACTCATGCTTATCTTCCATATTCACAATCAACGCCTCTTTCGCTTTTAAGGTAAACGTCGACGAACTAGGATCTGAAAAATCTACATCTTCATCCCCTACCTTCAACTCACTCCCCGCCAACACAAAACTCTCCCCCGCTTCTATGCTGCTACCCGCGTCTCCCAAACTTAAACTACTGCCCTTAACTGTCGAGTCAA
>CALLLO010000148.1 GCA_938082985.1 uncultured Candidatus Marinamargulisbacteria bacterium
GCATCTTCATCAAAGACCATCTTAATAATTTCAAAATCTTCACTAGCAAAAACATCCGGTATATCTACCGTGTCTGATATATTACTTTCTTCGTAATAGGCTCTTATCGCTTCTATTTTTAAATCAATCGCCACTCTGATGTTTTCTTTATATTCCGTGGAGGTGTCTCCTGACTTAAGACCTGGTAAGTCTTCATTTATAGACCCTAAAAATGCAGCAATGAAAGTCCCAAAATTTGTCACTGATGTACCCGACTCTTTTTCGATAATATACTTTTCAGCAAAGCTATTGATAATAAAATCTGAAACATCTATACCATTTTGAGACTCACCTCCAAAACCTTCTGCTATACCAAAAATGGATTTAACAATAGCTTTAGCATCCAAAACGAGGTCCGAATGACCAATTACCTCAGCTTTTTTAATCATATCCTGATTCATACGATCTTCAGAAAAGTCACCGGCTGGTTCATCATCAACTAAAGAAATATCATCTAAATCCAACGACTCCATAGCCGTATTAGCGGCCTCTTCTAAAGAGGTTAAATCTTCTGAAGTCATATCCACTCCTTCAGTTCCACCTTCATCTTCTATACTCGCTCTTACAATCTCTGTTATCCGTGTAGTTTCTACAGATAGGTCTGCCTCAATATCCGTGGCCCCATCGACTGCATCCACAATATCTGTAACATACAGGATTTTATCGTTCCCTGATTTAGACGCCACGATAACATAAATCCGATTGTCCGCCAGATTTGATATTTCATATTCTCCGTCCATAACGTTAGAGCTAACACCTATATCTACATAACCACCTGTACGACTTAACTCATACACCTTAATACTTCCAGAATTTAAAAGAACTTGGTCAGTAAGTCCGTCGATACCTTCGCTGCTTAACGTTAAGCTATCCACAGGGGTAAAACTTGAAAGACTCAGGCTACTACTAAGACTCACTTCTTCTACTTGCGATAAGTCTGAACTAGATACCGCAATTTGACCCGATATCGTTAAACCCCCTACGTATGACGTTTCAGCACTATCAGAAGCACTCGTATCCAAACTACTCGACGATACGGCTGCACATCCAGCTAAACTCATGACCACAAACACGGTCATTATTGATTTCATCCACCTTTTAAATGTACCCACTCTTATTGCCCCTTTTCCCTTTTCCCTTTTTTCTCATAAAATATATATAATTGAACCTTCTTCAAGGTCCATATATAGACAATGCCCCCACTAGTTAGGGTTTAAACATTGTTTTGAAAAGGCGGGCGTTTAAAAAATTACAGTAAAGGGGCTAAAAACCTTGCTGTGTGTGACTCTTTAACGTGAGCCACCTCTTCTGGTGTTCCATAAGCGATGATTTGGCCACCTTTGTGTCCGCCATCCGGTCCAATATCTATGATATAGTCCGCGGTTTTAATGACATCTAAGTTATGTTCGATAACAAAAACAGAGTTTCCAGCATCTACTAGGCGGTTGAGTACCTCTAACAATTTTTTAATATCTTCGAAATGAAGGCCTGTTGTGGGTTCGTCTAATAAATATAAAGTCTCGCCAGTACCCACTTTACTCAGTTCTTTAGCCAGCTTAATTCTTTGTGCCTCTCCACCACTTAGAGTCGTCGAGTTTTGGCCTAAACAAATATAGCCCAAGCCAACATCTTGTAAGGTTTTTAATTTTTTATGAATAGCAGGCTGAGACTCTAATAAGCTCGCCGCTTGGTTGACTGTCATCCGTAAGATATCTGAAATGGACTTTCCTTTGAAAAGAACTTCTAGTGTCTCTTCGTTGTAACGTCGTCCGTTACACACGTCACAATCCACATAGACATCGGACAAGAAATGCATTTCAATTTTTAAAACGCCGTCGCCTTCGCAGGCTTCGCAGCGTCCCCCTTTCACGTTAAAACTAAAACGTCCTGGCTTGTAGCCTCTCATTTTAGCTTCACGAGTTTCTGAAAACAACTCTCTGAGTGGGCCAAACAAACCTGTATATGTAGAGGGGTTAGACCGTGGGGTTCGTCCGATGGGTGATTGGTCTATCGTAATAACTTTATCTATATTTTCTAGACCTAAAATTTCCTTATGCTTCCCAGGTCTAATCTTTGTTTTATGAAAATGACGCATAAGAGCCTTATGTAGAACATCTTCCATAAGCGAACTTTTTCCAGACCCGGATACTCCTGTGATACACAGAAGGCGCCCTAGTGGAAAATCTACTGTCACTTTTTGAAGATTATTTTCTTCTGCTTCTACAAGCGTTAACACACCTTTTTCTAGTGGGTTTCTGCGAGTCTTAGGTACGTCAATTTTAAGCTTTCCTTGGATATATAGTGCCGTTGTACTTGTCGTATCTTTCATCAACTCTTCTTGGGTTCCCGCAAAAATAATATTTCCGCCTAAAACCCCCGCACCAGGTCCAATATCCACCACATAATCTGCTTCTCTAATGGTATCTTCATCATGTTCAACAACCACGAGTGTGTTCCCAAGATCTCTCAAATGTTTCAGTGTTTCGATGAGACGTTCGTTGTCACGTTGATGTAGACCGATACTAGGTTCATCTAGAACGTACAGAACACCTGTTAACCCCGCACCAATCTGGGTGGCTAAACGGATACGTTGAAACTCACCACCAGATAAGGTTCCTGATTTTCTATCTAGCGTCAGATAATCCAAGCCTACATTCTTTAAAAAAGAAAGACGCTTTATAATCTCTTTTTTTACTTGGATGATGATATCAAGTTCTTTTTGAGTAAAGGGAATAGCGTCTACCGTCTCGAGTAGTTGTTCTATATTCATCGCAAGTAATGTATTCACAGAATGTCCGTGTATATGTACAGATAAAGCCGCAGGTCTTAGACGGGCCCCTTTGCACGATTGGCATTTTTTGGAGGACATATACGATTTAAAGAATTGGCGCATGGATTGAGATTTTGTTTGGAAGTAGCGTCGGCGAAGATTTGTAATAACACCTTCCCAATCCGCATACATGCCTGCGTACTCTTCGTTTTCATGTGTCATAAAAGGATTATCTTCTACAGGCTTGGTGTCGCCGTACAACAAGATATTTCGTTGTTCTTCAGTTAAGTCATTGTAGATTGCGTCTAAAGTAAACCCAAACTCTTTGGCTGTACGATTGGCCGCTTTTCCATAAAAAGTATTATCGAGGTTAATCACTTTTCCTGTCGATTTTTTACATGCTTTATGTGGAAATTCGATGACAAGTTCCGGGTCAAAATCTAAGCGCTCACCCAAACCGTTACAATCTGGGCACGCGCCTAAGGGTGAGTTAAAAGAAAAAAGACGTGGACTAAGCTCTTCTAAGGCCACTTGGCAATCGGGGCAAGATAGTGACTCCGAGAATAAAATCTCTTCTTTTTTTGCCAAGTTTTCTATAAGTACGAGACCTTTAGATTGAGTCGCAGCCGTTTCGATAGATTGAAAAAGACGCGTTCTACTTTCTGGCGTGAGTTTAATCCGATCGACGATGATTTGAATGGTGTGTTTTTTATTCTTATCGAGCTCAATCGTATCATCTAAGCGATGGACCTCTCCATTAATCTTAGCTCGGCTAAACCCAGCTTTTTTGAGCGACTCGAGGATCTCTTTATGTTCCCCTTTTTTTTCATTAACAACGGGGGACATGACCATAAGCTTTGTATCGAGTGTCCATTTTAGAACGGTGTCGGTTATTTCTTGGATACTCATACTTCGAATAGGGCGTCCGCAACACGGGCAATGAGGGATACCGACGCTACCAAATAAAAGTCGAAAATAATCGTAAATTTCTGTGACAGTCCCTACAGTGGAACGTGGATTGTGAGAGGAAGATTTTTGGTCGATAGAGATGGCTGGAGAAAGCCCTTCGATACGGTCGACATCGGGCTTGCTCATTTGGTCTAAAAATTGGCGCGCGTATGCAGAGAGAGACTCCATATACCGGCGTTGACCTTCAGCGTAGATGGTATCGAACGCTAGCGACGACTTTCCTGAACCCGATAGGCCCGTAAATACGATGAGAGAATTTCTCGGTAATGTGAGGGATACATTTTTAAGATTATGGACGCGAGCGCCTTCTATAATGATGTTTTCTAGCATAGAGCCGCATTGTAGCTTAGAGGCCGAAGAGAGTCTAATAAAAAGAATGCTATTTTTAAATGTTTAAAGGTCCATTATATCGGGCTCTTCACTGTCGTATGAAAAAGAGAGAGCCCCCGAGGTTACTCTACATAAAAAAATAAAATTACAGAAATGAAACCCGACCCATTAACTCTCTCTGTAAATCCTACATATACCTATATAAATTCTAATCAATCATACTTATCTGACATCGTTTTTTTACTCGACATTATTAGTTCCCTTATGCTGGCCTTACCTCTCAATTTTAGCCAAAGTGCCAAAGAAAGAACCAAACGTTTAGTAGAAAAGGAAGAATGTCTATCTACCTTTGTTAACACACACACCCGCTGTAGCTATGCTCGATAAAGACATCCGATCCGTTGCCGCTAGTGATAGAGAGTACAGAGACTACGACCTAGAAGGGAGACACTCATTGGATCCGTTATGAATGTCACCCATCGAAAAAGAATGGATATCATGAAAAATGAGTTCATATCAACAGTCAATCATGAGTGTCGACCGCCCTTAACCTCTATACAAGGCTCATTAGGCTTGTTGAAAATAAAAACAAACGGATCTCTCGAAACAAAAAGCAATCGAAGCCCTCAAAGCATACGACATTACGTCTATAAATGCGTAAGAGTGGTCATATTTTTTGCTGCAGATCATCGTGGAGCGGAGCCTTCAGGCGCAGTGGTATGGTTAAAGCAAAAAACATGGCCGCTATTGCGTATTTAGAGATGGAATTGGTGGAGGTGAGCGGAGTTGAACCGCTGTCCAGAACTGGTTACATTCAAGCCACTACGAGCGTAGTTTTTGTACGATTTAACAGCCATATTGCCCAAAAACAGGCGGTATAACTGCGAGTCTCGAATTATTTCGCTATCCTGTACCAAGTACCCATACAAGAAGCTAGATAATCTAATTCGAATCATCAGGCGATTATCAGACCTAAGATTCGGCGCTTAAATCTTAAGTAAGATTAAGCGGCGATTCGTTCATTGCTGAACGAAATGACGTTAGTGTTGCCATTTAAAAAAGTTTTATGCCTTTTTACGAGGCCTGGCATCTCCTCGGCTCGCGCCCTGAACGTGTACTCAATCCTGTCGAACCCAAATACACCCCCACAGATTCCTGTTATTATAGAACTGTTATGTCACAAATACGAGTCCCTGATTATATTATTGCAATCTGCAAAACCCTCACCGAAGCTGGTCATTCCTGTTTTGTCGTCGGTGGTGCCGTTCGAGATTCACTTTTAGACCGTCCCCTCTATGACTACGACCTCGCCAGCTCTGCCTTTCCTGATGAGGTGATCGCCTTATTTTCCCACTGCATCGAAACGGGAAAAGACTTTGGGACCGTGACCGTTATTATAGATAAACAGTCAGTAGAAATAACGACCTTCAGAACAGAAGACACCTATTCGGATTCTAGACACCCAGATAAGGTTGCCTTCGGAGCCAGTATAAATGAAGACCTCACCAGACGCGACTTCAGCATAAACGCCATAGCCTACGACCCTCTCACCAAGACACTGCTAGATCCCTTAAACGGCCAAAAAGATCTTTCCCGATCCCTTATCCGAGCTATAGGAGAGCCTCACAAACGGTTTAGCGAAGATAGCCTCAGACTCTTCAGAGCGTGTCGATTTTCAGCTACTTTAGGCTTTGAAATAGAAGACAAAACGTGGAAAGGCATGTGCGAACTTTCAGCGACCCTCCCTCTGCCCGCTCTTGAACGAGTCCATACAGAAATGACAAAGCTCCTGCATGCTGATTTCTGTGCGATAGGTTTAAAGTACGCCAGCGATTGTGGGCTTCTGAATCATAGTTTTGGACTGACACTCTCAGCCGCACAGATGAATGCCGTTCGTATACTAGAACCACGCGTACGATGGGCCAAACTTCTTAGTTTTTCAGACTCCCCACAACAACAACTCGACTCACACCGTTTTTCTCGTGCCGATTCTCGCATGATTAAAAAACTCTGGGAGCGTGACTTTGATTATGAAAAAGCCTCCTTCGACGTCAAAGACCTCGCTTTATCTGGTGCTGACCTTCAGGCTATGGGCTTTGAAGGAATTGAAATTGGCGAAAAACAACGCCTCCTTCTAACCGTAGTTCTACGCAATCAGCTCTTAAACGAAAAAAGCATTCTAGAAACCTTTTTACGCGCATAAACCCACCCCGTCAATTGTCGGCTCGAGCCGACAATTGACCCTAAATATTGACAGCGCCACGCTCAAATAGTAGGTTAATCGCATGGCTAAAGACACTCTATACAACAAAGTTTGGGACTTACATAAAGTCACCACATTACCCAACGGACAAGACCAATTATTTATAGGCCTTCACCTCGTGCATGAAGTCACCACCCCTCAAGCTTTCGCTGCGATTAGAGAAAGTGGGAGTACGGTACCCTTTCCTAAACGCACCTTTTCGACTGAAGACCACATCATCCCCACAGACAACCAAGCCCACCCCTACTCCGACCCTCAGGCCGAGCTTATGTCTGCGACTTTGGCCAAAAACGTGAAAGAGTATAATATTCCTTTTTTCGGTACAGATTCTGGGAAACAAGGGATCGTGCATGTTATCGGTCCTGAATTAGGATTAACTAGACCTGGCATGACGATTGCGTGTGGCGACAGTCACACAAGTACACACGGCGCCTTTGGTTCTTTAGCTTTTGGCATCGGAACCTCTCAAGTAGGTTTAGTCTTACAAACACAAACATTAGCGCTTACCCCCTTTAAAGTAAGACGCATTAACTTTAACGGAACATTGACCGGAGGCTTAACGGCTAAAGATGTCATCTTAAAAATCATTCAAACATTAGGTGTGAACGGCGGCATTGGTTACGCCTATGAATTTGGTGGCGAGGTTTTCGATAACATGAGTATGGAAGGACGTTTAACGGTCTGTAATATGAGTATCGAAGGTGGCGCGAGAATTGGTTATGTAAACCCTGACCAAACAACTTTTGACTATATCGAAGGCCGTGAATATGCGCCTAAAGGTGCCGAATGGGACAGTTCTTTAGCCTATTGGAAATCTATAGCCTCAGGCGACGATGCTGAGTATGACGATGTAGTGAACTTTCACACAGACGACTTAAGCCCGATGGTGACATGGGGGATTACACCCGCTCAATCTGTCGGCGTTAACGACACTCTCCCCGCCTCAGACAGCCAAATCACTCAAGAAGCCTACACGTATATGAAATTTAAACCCCGAACGCCTATTAAAGACATCCCTATTAACGTCGCTTTTATTGGTTCGTGTACAAACTCTCGGATTGAAGATATGAGAGAAGCCGCCAAAATATTGGACGGAAAACAGGTCTCGGCCTCAGTTAAAACCCTCGTTGTCCCTGGTTCTCAGCAAGTTAAAAAACAAGCTGAAGCTGAAGGTTTGGATAAGATTTTTAAAGCTGCTGGTGCTGAGTGGCGTGAAGCAGGATGCTCGATGTGTTTAGCGATGAACCCAGACAAGCTTATCGGAGACCAAGTCTGCGCCTCTACCTCGAACAGAAATTTTATGGGCCGCCAAGGCAGTACGACAGGACGCACCTTATTAATGAGCCCAGGTATGGCGGCTGCGGCGGCTATTGCTGGAAAAGTGATTGATGTTAGGGAGTTGTTAGTATGATTATTTCGTCTGTTTCTGGCACAGCTGTCAGTGTTCCGGGTAACGACTTAGACACAGACCGTGTCGTACCTGCTCGCTTTTTAAAAGAAATCACCTTTGATAACATGGGGAACTATCTGTTTTACGATGTACGCTTTGACGACAAGCAAAACCCAAAAGAGCATCCTCTAAACGACTTAGATAGAAAAGACGCGAGCGTTATGGTCGTGAATAAAAATTTTGGTTGTGGCTCGTCTCGTGAACATGCCCCGCAAGCGATTATGCGTTATGGGTTCAAAGCGATTATTGGAGAAAGTTTTGCTGAGATTTTTGCTGGAAACTGTCACCAAATTGGTATTCCCGTTGTTACAGTATCAGCTGAAGATTGCCTTGTTATTCAAGCCTTAGTCAACGAGGACGCGTCTCTTCAATTAAACATCGATTTAGAAAAAATGACCGTACAAGTAGGCACGTTTTTCTTTGAAATAGAGATGCCCAAAAGTAGACGCGACTCTTTTCTTAAAGGTACATGGTCTGTGTTGGAGTTATTAAAATCAAATAAAGAAAAAATAAATAACACGCATAAAACCCTTCCTTATTCTTTTTAAACTTATTTAATTTCTCTAAATTTTCCTTTAGCCAAATCTCCAATAGAGATATCTCCGAAACGTGTACGTCTTAAATGTTTCACATGCGTATCAATCGACTCAATCATCCGTCTAATCTGTCTGTTTTTGCCTTCCGTGATTTCCATTAAAATCTTATGACCTTTCAGACGTTTAATCACACACGGTTTAGTTTTATAGCCCTCTAAAATAATAACGCCCGCCCGCAACACATCTAGATCTTCGTCACTGAGGTAATCAAAAGTAGTAACCATGTACACACGCTTATGGATCTCTTTACTGTTTAAATATTTATTCGCGATAACGCCGTCATCCGTAAGTAAAATAAGTCCTTCAGAATCTTTATCCAAACGACCTATCGTGTGTAGCTTTGAATATTTTTTAGGGAGGAGGTCTGTTATTTGAGGATCGTTATCTTGAGGAAGGTTCGACCATACGCCTCGCGGTTTGTGAAAAGCGATAAGCGTGGAGCCTTTTTTATCTGACTCAGCGGCTTCGTTTAACTCAATCTTATCAAAGTACGGGTCCGCTTTATCTCCCAACTTAGCGACCTTCCCATTTACTGTTATCCAGCCTTTCTTCATATATTCTTCTGCTTTTCTTCGGGAGAGAATCTTTTTGTTTGATAAAATTTTCTGAACGCGTTCGAGTGTCATACTAAATCCTGCTTTGTTTTTAGTGCGAATGCTCTAAAAGAGTCATCCACTGTTAAGAAATCTACAATATCTGCTTGAAAAAGCGTAGGGCTTTTTTCGATATCCGATTGAATATCACTCAAAGTAGCCATCGAGACAGGCTCTTTACCTAAAATTCCGAAGTCAAAATCAGACTTTTCATGCGCCGTACCATCTGCCCTAGATCCAAATAAAAAAAACACATAAGACTCGTCTAAATGTGCCTTTAAGATACTCGCCACATGCGAAATAAAATCGTCCGCGAGAATAAGTTCTTTAGGTAACATTCTGTATCTTTGCGTCTAAAGCGTCACATAAGCCTGTAAATAAACCAATATACTCTGGTAACTGCGAAAATACTTTGTGTGCCAAATCTTCATTATAGGTATGTGTCGTCAAATTTCTAAACACTATAATACTGGCCCATGTTTTTTGGCTTTCAATAAGATTAACCTCAAAGGCTTTTTGAAAGGTTTCCCGTGGAGATTGGCAGACTATCCCTTCTGCGTTCAAGATTGTTTTCGTTAATTTCCACAACAATTCATAACAAAACTTAAAACGTTGAATCGCGGCATCCACAACAAGGTCATTTTACTCACTCTTAACAGCTTCTTCAAAACGAGCTAGGGCCGAGCGTATTTGGGCCAGTTTTAACTCTATTTTTTCGTTAGTACTCACTTTTTCTTCCTAGGCCCTACCGCCTTGATATTTTCTAATACAGATTTCAATGTAGGAAAGGCTGTTTTCAAGCCAAAGGTCTCGGGGGTTACCGTGTCGTAAACCATGTAAGGGTTGTTTATACAGTGCCTTTCCCAAGGCCCGATAACGATTCTAAATATTTTGGCCAAGGTAAAAACAAAGCCTGCTGTAATTTTGAGACGAAATAAGATGGGGATTCCGAAGGTGTTACATAATGTTTCAATGGCCTGCTTCGCTGTTACAGATGGATTTCCTAAAGCATATTCTTGTTTATCGGTGTCATTTAATAGGAGATAATTAGACACAGCGGCGATGTCTTTAGAATGTAGAAAATGGAAAGCGCCGTCTACGTAAATAAAGCGCAACCACTTCAAAAAAGAAATATTGGGATGAACGCCTTTGTTGATATGTGAAAAAGGATGCGTGTCGTCTCCACCAAACACGAGGGTGGGGAAAACTGTTACGATCTTGTCTTTATACTCCGTTTCTTTGAGGTGGATGTAGGCACGATATTTAGATTTCACATAGCCTTGGCCATATTTCCCCGCTTCTTCTATCGCTTTGTTTCCAGGCCCTAAGATGCTTGCTGTGGAAAAGTACACGATTTTTTCTAAGACATTGGGGTCCGTATAATCAAACATCTCGTGTGTTTTATCTAAATTCAGTTTTCGTGCATACGAGGAATCTGACCAGTCTGTAGCGATATGCATAATGTGAGTCATCTCAGATAAAAGATCTTTAAAGACTTCGATCTTTTCTAGGTTTCCCACGTGAGCAATGATGCTGGGGTATTTTTTATAATCAAACTGAATGCGATTAGCGTCCCTAACAAGGAGATGAAGTTCTAGATTAGGGATATCTCGGAGTTGCTCTATAACGTAAGACCCGACACACCCCGTGGCACCTGTAATAAATATTTTTTTTATCATGCCCGGTAGTATACGACTAGCACCTAGTTTTGACTATAAAACGACTGCCGATTCCGAGCGACGAGTTAGGGGCCATGGCTTAGGTTACACCTTATTTATCGTGTTTTTTATAAAAAAATCTCACTTTTTTTATCCCACCACATTCCTCGATGGGTATAAAAAAAAGAAAAAGACCGATTTTAGATGCCAAAACCCTCCGGAAAGGGATTGAAAAAATATTACATCTCAGAAACTAAACAATGACCTTAATAAGAGAATCGATCCATCCTAAAAATAATAGGTAACAGACATTGCGGTAGGTGAAAATAAAATAGGAAAGAATGACGCTTGATTCATCTCTCTTTCTTTTTGTTCAATACCTGTATTTTTTTCTTTTACTACTTTAATCAGATCCTTAATTCCAAAAAACTTACCCCCTAAATACAATACAAATCCCAATGTACCCAGTGGTGGGTGTATGTCATGAAATGAAAACGTCGTCATCATAGCTCCAGTGAACTCAATAGCCGCGTACTTAATACCTCTTTTGGGACTTCCTGCATATGCGTGCCCTACTCCTGGATAAAAACAAGATAGTAAAATAGCAGAAGGTAAATGTTTCTTTTTAAGATGTATAGATTCAACCGCCTCATTATTTTTTTTATCTATTATTTTAGATAAATTATTTAATTCGAACCCTTTCGATATAAATAATGATACAAAACTTATCGCTGAGATGGTTGGATTTTCGTTCGCATTCAGTAAGTTATAGGACAAAATATTTACAGGTTGATATTGAAGAGATTTTGTCCATTCACCCGCATAAAGATGACCCAATCCACCATAAGGTGAAAGTGTTGATAAACCTAAAGCTAAATATTTATTTTTTTGTTTTTTTGTCTTTTCATAGTTACCTGAAATAGTTGAACTAGAATAAACATTAGAACAAAAAAGACTCCCGATAATAAGTATAGACGTTAGGGCTTTTTTCATGTGCATACATTACATGCATTTTAAATAAAAATACATTTAACTTTAATGAAGCTCTATTTAAAACCGGCTGAGAATATTTTAGGTAACATGGCCCCTAACGACACTAGCCAAAGTGACGATCATGCCTAATTATGCTAGCCTATTCCTATATAACTTAGGGGATTTAGGAGATTTTATGCACGATTATATTGATAATGACGCCATTAGACGCATCTTGCCACATCGATACCCGTTTCTACTCATCGACCGAATCTTAGATTTAGAAAGCAGACACTCTATTGTCGCGATTAAAAATGTCACGATTAACGAGCCTTACTTCCAAGGCCATTTTCCAGACTCTCCTGTTATGCCAGGCGTCCTAATCCTAGAATGCCTCGCACAAGCTGGTGGCGCTCTCATGCTTAAAGACCCTGACTACGCCGCTCGCCTCGCCGTCTTTTCTTCTATGGATAAAGTTGTCTTCCACGACCCAGTAACCCCCGGAGACCAGCTTCGCTTAGAAATGACCGTCGAAGATCTCCAATCCAACAGTGTAAAAATGTCTGGTGTGGCTTTAGTAGACGGGGAAGTTGTCTGCGAGGGGTACTTTGTTTTTTCCTTAGCCCACGAACCTACTAAAGCTCAAATCCATCCCACCGCTTCTGTGCATCGTACAGCAGTATTAGGTAAAAACGTTATTATTGGCCCGAACACCCTGGTAGGTGAAAACGTCACCATTGGAGATAACACAAAACTCGAAGGGCATTGCTTCTTAGAAAAATGGACTCAGATTGGGGACGATTGTCATATCCATTACGGGTGCGTCATCGGTTCTGGCCCTCAAGATTTAAGTTACAAAGGTGAAAAATCTTGGGTCGTTATTGGCGATAGAAATAACATCCGTGAATACGTCACGATTAACCGCGCCACTGGCGTTGGAGAAGTCACACGTATTGGTAACGACAACACGCTACTTACGAACGTTCACATTGCTCATAACTGCACCCTAGGAAACAATATCATTATCGCAAATATGACTAACGTCGCAGGGCACACGACTATCGAAGACAAAGTCGTTATTGGTGGTATGACTGGGATTCATCAATTTGTTCGCATTGGCTACGGCGCCATGGTCGGGGCCTATACACGCCTCCCTCAAGATGTCCCGCCCTTTATGTTATGTGAAGGAAACCCTGCCATTATTCGTGGATTAAACTTAATCGGCATGCGACGTGGTGGCGTAAGCAAACCTGGGATTTCTGAAGTTAAAGATATTTATAAGTCTATTTATCGTTCCGAAATGAATACGACACAAGCCTTAGCTCATTTAAAAGAACGCACATTTGAAACAGAACAAGGCCAACACATGCTCGATTTTGTCTCTGTCGATTCCAAACGAGGCATTACAAAAAAAGGCGATTCTACACCAGACGCCCAGGCATGAATATCCTAATTATTGCTGGAGAGCTCTCCGGTGATTTATACGGAGCCGCACTTGCAAAACAACTCAAAAAAGAGAGTCCCGACTCTCATATATTTGGAGTTGGAGGCGATGGATTAAAGCAACACGCCGATACTTTTGTCTTCGAAACCGCACATCTCAACCACATCGGTTTAAAAATGTATCTTCAAAAAGGCTCGTCTCATAAACTTTTTTTTAAAGCTTTATCTGAGTGTTTAAATAAACATAAGATTGATAAGGCCATTATTATAGATTTTCAACATCATAACTTTGCTGTTGCATCCCTTTTAAAAAAAGATCGCATTCCCATTACGAGTTTTATTACGCCTAATTTTTGGTTATGGCAGGACAAAAAAAAGGCAAAAAAACTGGCCACCTACAGCGATGATATCGTCACAATATTTGAAAAAGAATACTCTCTTTATAAACAGGTCCATCCACGCGTTCATTATTTTGGGCATCCCTTAGTAGAGCTCATGCCACCCGCCCCCGAAAAAAGTCCCTTCAAGAAAGGCAAACATGTAGTCAGCTTCTTCCCCGGATCTAGAACACAAGAGTTAGATCTCTACCTTCCTACACTAGCTAAGCTCCTCCAACGCTTTAGTCAGAACCCTCATGTTCAATGCGTTGTAGGTGTATCGAGCCCCTCTTTTAAAGCGGTTATTAAACAACGCTTAGCCTCGTCTCATTCAGATATTCTTTATTGGGAAGGCCAACCAGAAACCGTACTCGCCCACTCTGATTTTTTATTTTGTGCCTCAGGCACAGCCACCTTACAAGCGGTCCTGCATCGCACACCTATGATTATCCTTGCAGCCTTGCCGCCTCTCACCTATTGGGTGGCCAAACTCTTTTTCTCTTTAGACAAAAAAATGCCATGGGTGGCCTTACCTAATGTCATTACTGGAAAAGAAACAGTGCCTGAATTTGTTCAATATCGCATCACACCTAATAACCTTTATACCAGATATGCCTCCTTACAAGACCCTAAAGAAACACAGAAACTCCTTCAAGCTTATACGTCTGTCATTGAGTCTCTCATAGGAAACGGGGCTATATTTCGCTCGATTAGTACCCTTATTTTAAGACAATAATAATTTTAAATCCCCTAGGACCTCTGATATAGTTAGAAAAATTTGGTAAAATATTGTGAGGATATAGATGAAAAAAAAAGAAAAAAGATTTACCTTAATAGAAATAGTATTGATTGTAGGTATCATCGCGATGTTAACGACGATTTTTTTACCCAGGTTTAGCACCTTCAACACAACTACTGATACCCCTAAAGAAGCTGCTCCTCAAGACGTACAAAATAAATAAAGAGTCTCTAGGTAAACCGCCTGTTTACGCTCTTTAACGGAGACGGTATTATACATATATCATTTTTGCAGGAGTTTTTTCATGGAATTTTTTATCGACACAGCTGACGTATCCGCTATTCGCAAAGCCAACGACATGGGTCTTGTAGACGGCGTTACTACTAATCCGAGTTTAATTAAAAAAGCGGGTCGCGACCATGAAGAAACGATTCGTGAAATCTCTAGTTTTATCGACGGCCCTATCTCTGTTGAAACTTTAAGCGACACCTATGAAGGTATGCTTAAAGAAGCCGATACCTATATGACTTGGGGGGAAAACATTGTTATTAAAGTGGTTATGTCTCCTGAAGGAATGAAAGTTGTAAAAGCATTAACCACTCGTGGCATTAAAACAAACGTTACTGTCTGTTTTTCAGCTAACCAAGCACTTATAGCTGCTAAGGCTGGCGCTACTTATATTAGTCCTTTCGTAGGTCGTCTAGACGACATTTCTCATTACGGAATGGATCTTATTCAAGAAATCCGTACCATCTATGACAACTATGGATTTGCAACTAAAGTATTAGTAGCAAGTGTTAGAAGCCCCATCCATATGTTAGAGTCCGCTCTCATTGGCGCAGACGTAGCCACCGTGCCACCCGCAACATTGATGCAATTATTCAACCATCCTTTAACAGCTAGCGGAATCGCTCAGTTTGAAAAAGATGCGGCTGACTGGAAGAAATAGACCTCTCCCCAAGCCCATCTCTTTTGAGGCGTGTCCTGTCTAAAGCTAATCGTCAACACAGCCGCCTTGTTAAAGTAAAAGGGACAGATACTGTCGTATTAAGATGATAAGGTTACCTCGATACATTTTTGTCCTGACACGAAAGAGAGCTTTTCTACAGAGCCTGCTCGGATGATGTCTTCTTCTATAGATTTAAATATAATGAGCGCCTCTTCTGGTAACGATACCGAAAGCTTTTCAACGGGATGCTTCATCCCTTTTTGAGCCTGAGTTTTCGCAGTTCTAATCTCTGACAATACCGATATGGCTAAATCTAAAGTGTCGACAGATACGTCTTTGACACACTCCGTTTCAGCAATCGTTGGCCAAGAAGCTCTATGAATGGAGCTGGACTCTGAACTGAATATCCACGACCATATTTCTTCTGTAATATACGGCAAGAAAGGAGCAAGCAGACGAATGTATGTTTTTAAACTTATCTCTAATGCTGCCTGCGCCGAGCGTTTCTTAGTTTCATTTTCCTCTCTGTAAGCTCTCACTTTCACAAGTTCTATATAATGGTCACAAAACTTCCAAAATGATGTTTCTGCTTTTTCTAGGGCTGTTGCATAGTCCATTGCTTCGAAAGCCTTTGTGGCTGAGTCGATAACAACCTGAAGCTCGGATACCTGCGCGCAGTCTAGTGGCTCCGTGATATCTGCCACACTTAAGTTCTCAGCATCTTGGATCTGCATAACGACAAACTTAGAGGCATTAAAAAGTTTAGTCGCTAACTTCTTACCAATACCGAAAACACCTTCGTCTAGGGCTGTATCTGAACCCAAGCGAGCTTTAGCAGACCAATATCTCACCGCGTCTGATGAAAACTCTTCGAGTAAATGAGCCGGCGTAACAACATTACCTTTCGACTTACTCATCTTTTTACGATCTGGATCTAGCACCCATCCGCTTATCGCCACGTTTTTCCACGGGATATCATTATTATGCATCCACGCCTTGGTTATCGTGTAAAAAGCCCAGGTTCGAATGATTTCGTGGGACTGCGGGCGAAGGTCGTATGGAAAGACACGACTATGCTTATCTTCATCCAATCCCCAATGACTCGTCAATTGAGGGGTTAGAGACGAAGTCGCCCAGGTATCCATAACGTCAGGGTAACCAGAAAAGCCTCCCGCCTGATTACGTCGCTCCTCTGAAAATCCTGGTGCTGTGTCACTCATTGGGTCTACTGGTAAGTCTTCTTTTTTAGCATAAATAGGCGCATCGTAGTCGAGCTCACCATCTGCTTTAACTGGGTACCAAACGGGGAAAGGTACACCAAAATAACGTTGGCGACTAATACACCAATCTTGATTAAGACCTTCTACCCAATTGTCGTACCTGCTTTTCATATACGACGGTTGCCATTTTATTTTTTGACCTTGAGCAAGTAAGGCTTCTTTGTGCTTCAGAATAGTGATAAACCACTGTCTTGTAGGAATAAACTCAATGGGAGAGTCGCCTTTTTCATAAAACTTTACAGGATGCGTAATCGCTTCAGGTTCTTTAGTCAACACACCCGCTTCTCCTAAAAGTTCTACTATGCGTTTTTGAGCTTTTTTTATACGGAGACCTTCGATCTCAGTATAATTTTTTTGAGCTTCTTGAACGTTCACACTTTCAAAAGGAGCCTCTCCCCACTCTACATCTACCAAACATCCGTTTCGCCCAATCACTTGCTTTACTGGAATATCTGAACGCGTTTTCCACCAATCGACATCATTAACATCTCCGAAGGTACAAATCATAAGAATCCCCGTTCCTTTCTCAGGATCAGCGTGTTCAGCTGAGAGAATAGGAACTTTAGCCCCAAATAAAGGTGTAATCGCTGTTTTACCGAAGTAAGGTTTAAAGCGTTCATCATCAGGATGTGCGACAACGGCTACGCAAGCAGGTAAAAGCTCCGGTCTCGTTGTGGAGATAACAAACTCACCACCGCCTTCTACTTGAAAACGAATATCGTGATAAGCCCCAGGACATTCTCTGTCTTCTAACTCGGCTTGAGCAACCGCTGTTTGAAAATCGATGTCCCACATAGTCGGGGCTTCATTTTGAAATACTTGGCCTTGCTCGACTAAGTCTAAAAATGAAAATTGAGAGACTTTGCGACAATGCCCATTGATGGTGGCGTATTGTTGAGTCCAATCAACAGAAAGCCCTAAATGCCGCCACATATCCTCAAAGGTTTTTTCGTCTTCTTTGGTTAAAATTTCACACGCTTCTATGAAGTTTTGACGACTCACATCTTGGAAGTCTGAACGTTTGAGATTTTTCTTAGCTTCTTCTGGCTTCCAGTCTTTGTTATAGGCGACACTTGGTTTACAGTTTATGCCATATACATTTTGTACGCGTCTTTCAGTAGGTAAGCCATTGTCATCCCATCCCATAGGATAAAAAATATTTTTACCTTTCATACGATTAAACCGGGCAACTACGTCCGTTTGAGTATAACTAAACACGTGACCAATATGTAAGGAGCCCGAAACCGTCGGTGGTGGAGTGTCTACAGAGAAGGTATTCTCTCTAGGTTGAGTAGGATCCCAGTTATAGGTTTCTTCTGT
>CALLLO010000149.1 GCA_938082985.1 uncultured Candidatus Marinamargulisbacteria bacterium
GGTTAGTTCATTGCTGAGTACTTGGCTTTTAACAAATTTTGAAAAATACAGTGCGCTTTGGGTATTGTGATTACCTGTTTCTTGCATATAAACAATATTAAGTGTGGGGTCACATGATTGAAAATAAGGGATAAGCCCCTGATCTTGTACACGGATATACTTTATGTGTGCTTTTTTTATCGCAGCATAAAATTTCTGGAGAATAGAACCGTGACGGTCATGGACGAGAAGGTCACAATGAGCGGAGAGCTCGATGTCAGTCTTAATAGATCTTGCATGATTGGCTAAATCAACAAGATGAGAAAACCCAGGGATTTTAAAGTCATCAGTATAGGACCGAAGACTCACTTTTGAATCTTCAAGGATAAGATGTTCAGCTCCAGCAGCTACCGCTAAAGAAACTCTTTTTTTACTTCCACAATAACTTGTAATTTTAGCCTTTTTCATAGCTCCTGAGACTAACAAAGTTGGAGGAAGGAGTCTAGGCTAGACTCCTATGTAAATTTTAGTAATAATGCTATTTATGAAATTAGCTATTGCCGAATCCTGTACTGGGGGATTGTTGTCACATCATTTTACTAAAGAGCCCGGTGCCTCAAGCTATTTTATGCTCGGTGTTACGGCGTATTCTAATCAAGCGAAGCAGGATGTTCTAGGCGTTTCAAAAAAGACGATAGACACCCATGATGCTGTTAGTGCTGAAGTCGCAGAAGAAATGTCTAGAAATGTACGCGTGTTAGGAAAGGCCGATGTTGGGGTTTCTACGACTGGCCTAGCCGGACCTGGAGGTGGACGACGCGGAAAACCAATTGGCACCGTCTACATATCCGTCAGTACAGAATCTCGCACACATCACAGAAAACTAAAGTTACATGGGCCTAGAGACTATATATTAAACCAAGTCGTAAAAGCTGTGGTCAGCCTTCTCAGCGAACTTAAAATTAATTTTGATTAAGGTCGCTTTGTAACAAAGGTTTTTGAATAACCCCATTTTTAATAGCTCCAGTAATCCAAGGAAGTTTAACTAAAGAGTTTGGGTTTGTTTTTTGCATGGAGGCATCTACCATGTTTTTTATCTCTAATACCTGAAAACCGTGAGTGGATCCATCAAAGTTGAGAAGTTCTAAGCTATCACCTACTTGAAAACTACATTTAACATCTAAGAGCACGCTTTTGTTTTTTTCTAGGGCTTTGATGCTGCCAATATAATCTACAGTTTTTTCATATCGATTAAAGTCGTAGGCAATCGAATCGGCGTAAGGTCTTTGGTCTAAACCACCAGATGAAAAGCCTCTGTTTGATACTTGAGCTAATTGTGTCTCTAATGCTGTATAAAAAGAGTCGTCGCAGAGCTTGTTTGCTTGTAAGGCCTCGTAAATATGATCGATCGCTTTTCTATAGGTGCGAGATACATTGGCCGCGTAAAGGTTAGATTTCATCCGACCTTCAATCTTTATAGACTCTATTCCAGCTTGAATAATAGCGGGTAACTGTCGGATACCCATGAGGTCTTTTGCATTCATAATATGAGAGCTATAGTCTAGCTCGCCTGTGTCTTTATCTTTAATATCAAAGTCATGGCGACAGGTTTGGACACATCCTCCTCTGTTAGAATCTCTTCCTGCCGTGTAATTAGAAATGGTACATTTTCCTGAATAACTGGCACACATGGCACCGTGAACAAATATTTCAAGCTCTGTATCGACGGACGCTTTAATTTTTTTACAATCATCAAGTGAGACTTCTCGAGCAAGGATCACTCGTTTTGCTCCAGCATCTTTCCAAAACTGACACCCATAGGCGTTGGTAACACTCGCTTGTGTAGAGACGTGAAGAGGAATGGTTGTCATGGATTTTGCTAATTGAAAAACGCCCATGTCTGAAATAATTAACGCGTGGGGTTGGACTTCATTTAGTTCAATGAGATGCGGTTTAATGTCTTCTAAGTCTTCATTATGGGCAAAGCCGTTTAAGACAACGTACACCTGCCGACCCAAATCGTTGGCAAATTGAATGCCTTCTTTTAGTTGAGTTAAGGAGAAATTGTCAGCGTATTTTCTTAGGCCAAAAACATGTCCGCCTACATATACTGCATCAGCACCATAAGACAGGGCGATTTTAAGTTTTTCTAAATTTCCTGCAGGTGCAAGTAGCTCTGGTTTAAACATGGGCTCTATTTTGCCTTAAAACTGTACTTTAGGAAAGATCTGACGTATATCATCTGGCGTTAATGTCGTGTTCAATCCACTGAGTTTGAGTACAGATATACAGTTATAGAGGATAGTATCAGCAACAAAGCCTTTCTTGCCCGCTAAAGCCTCTAATCCAGCTATTAAAGAATCTTCAGCAGTTAGGGTGTAATTGGGGTCTATTCTTCCACAGATTTTGAACTGAATATCTTCTGGAGATACAAATCCTTCTTCTTTATGATCGCCATGTTGAAAAATAAAAGGAGCGCGTCTGTCTAATGATAATTGAGGCGAGCCTTCTGTTCCTCTAAAAAATAAAAAACGATCGCATGTATCTTGGGTCTTTAATAGCGCGTGGGTCATCTCTTTATAGGCAGGATGAGTATAACCTGTTATCAGGATATTTCCTGTCTGTGCACGCAGAGGTTGTAAAAATTTTTCAACAGTCGCGATTACAGGTCTCTTGAGCATCTCCGTTCTCATCTTTTTTAAGTTATAAAGTTCCGGAATAAACGTGGCTTGGTCTATGTATGCCCAGCCTTTTTTAATTAAGGTATCTTTGGCTTCTTCATGGGAGTGAGGGATAGTGGCGCCATAGGCCTTTAAAAGTTTAGATGGATTTACGCCGTATTTAGGCCCGATATCATCGATACCATGCAAGAGGGTTGGAAACCCTAATGCGCCAAGCGTGGCAGCTATAAATGGCGCTAAAAAATAATGCCGATTAAACCCATCATAAGGATTTGCCAGATCGATAATAACCGGAATGTCTGTTTGGAGTCGGTTTGTTTTAGAATAAAAGACATCTAAGAAAGCCCTGTTTTCATCCAAATTTTCTCTCTTTAGTCTCTCAGCTTCTAAAAATGCAGCTTTGATATAATCCTCACAGGCATCATCAAATAAATATAAGGTGGCATCAGAACAGTGTTGATAACTTAAATCTTTCCCTTCTATGCAGGTATGGATATAACTAAGTAGAGGGTGTTGAGAGTTTAGAGGCTCTAGAAAGATGTGTAAGTCTTTGGGGAGATACTCGGAAGGCGAGGCTTTCATCGAATCGATCCATTGTGCTTCTATAGGGGTAGGGTCTAAGCATAAAAGTGCGATGAGCAAGGTCGCTTTACTTGTTAATGGCAGGTCGTCGTTTAAAAACCCAGTGGATAAAACAGGTAAATCAACTTCCTCAAGGTGTTTTCCCATAGAGGCTCCAATACCTTTTTTCTTTAAAAGTAGTAGAAATGGATGCATATTATTACTCCTCTAGGATCTGAATTGAATCGGATAAAGATCTATATGTATCATGAATAGGGTGTGTAATGCGAGGACGCATGGTCTCGACTGATACGGCTAGTTGCCGTGCTCTTTTTTTGTTTCCTAGTTGCAGTTCGACTAGAGCAAGCTTAATACGAGGCCCCATACGCTCTGGGAAGGCCACGATAAGATATTCTAGTAAGGGCTTTACTCTATCATATTGCCTCAAATAAAAGCGCATGTCTGACTCTAGTAATACGGAGTTTAGATTTTGATACAGATGGTGGGAGGCAGAGATATAATAATCCATTTTATATGTATTACCTTGGAGGTAGCCTATGTAGGCGAGGCTGAGAGCGCTATTTGCATGCCCGGGATGTTTATTCAGAGCACCTATAAAGTGTTCTTCAGCTTTAACTAGCTGATGTCGTGCTAGAGATTTTCTTCCTTTAAGATAGTAATAATCTGATAGGCATAATTGGATACTAAAGCATGAAATAATAATCAGAATAGTCGTAATAGCGGTTTTTGAATAAAGCGTAAATATTATTGTCTTAGGGGGGTAACGTTTGACTAGTTCTGAGAGTAAAAGCGCCCACAAGACAGCGCCTGTAAGTGAACTAAAGACGACGGTGTAGAGAGATTTTATGATGAGAAGGAATAGGGCCATAGCGTAATAGTTATTATCCTTTAATATATGTTTTAAGGTATAAATCAGCAGAGCACACACCCACACAAGCCCTAAGAATCCAAGCTCACTTCCGAAGTGGAGGAAAATTTGATGTGCATGGCTAACCATGTTGGCAAAAGAACCAAAGAGTAGACTGAGAAAAGGGAATCTTTGAAAAAGGTCAAAGACCATATCTGCATAATTGTTACCAAATTGACCAATGCCTACGCCCGTAAAGGGGCGATTTAGCATCATCCACCCACTCACTATCCAGAGAAACAATCTACTTTGTAGTGAGAGGACAACATGCGGCAAGAAGGTGACTAAGCTAATAAGGAAGAAGATAAAAGAGACAATTACCGCAAACCATTTTTGTTTTTTGGCTAGTATATAGACGGAGTAAAAAAATATAAAAAGTAGAGTTCCTTTGTTTGTTGTTGTGAGGATACCTAAAAAAATAGTGGATATCCCTGTCCAAAGACTAAGGGTTTTCCACGCTACTTTACTAGAGGCTAAGGCTGTTTTTTTTGTTGAAAAGGCACTAATAATGATGTCTTTAGTTGCACCCTTTTGAAGTGGAGGTAGCGACAATCCCATAAAAAAAGACACGCCTAAAAATGTCGCTAAAAACTCCGGATTACCAATAAGTCCAATGCTTTTGACTAACGTATCCGGCCTGTGTACAAAATTGTTAAATATAAACTGACAGAGGGCTATAAACCCTTGAATGACGCCTATGCTAAACAATAAAAAAGGGACAGGCGGATAGTTTTTAAAAAGAGGGGTGTCGGTTTTTTGATTAACAAAAGCTAAAAAAACAATAAATGAGGAAGTGAAAATAGCTATTTGAAAAATGGAGTCGTAATAATTAGAAGAGCTTAAAAGAGAGATCCCCATGAGTAATAAACCTGAAAAAAACCAAAAAATGACTATCCAAGATGGAAAGTATATGGATCGTTTAAAAAAGAATAGAAGGCTAATCGTTAGCGTACTTAAAAAAAGGGTAATAGCCTTAGGCATATAAAAAGGAGAATGAAAGAGTGGTAAGTATATCAAAAAGAAAAAAGAAAGACCGAATAGATACAGTGATTTCTTAAGGGTTGTCACCCTTAGCCCCTTATAAATATGAAAAAAGTATAAGCGGCATAAATAAGTAAAAATAAAATACTTGAACGTCGGTAAAACGCTTTTTTCCAAAAGAAAAATATGACTACCAGAAAAAGGCTAGAGAGGGCAATTAGGCTAGCATCTATGCGCAAAGAGGGGATCAATGTAATGGGGCGCATACAAGCACTGGCGCCTAGAATAAGAAATATATTAAATATATTTGAGCCTATAATATTTCCAACGGCCATTTCAGGTTCATTCTTTTTGGCAGCAATGACCGAGGTCACAAGTTCTGGAAGTGAGGTTCCTAGTGCGACTGCGAAAAGTCCAATCAGTGATTCTGAAATTCCAAAGATTTGAGCGGATAATATGGCGCCAGATACTACATAGTTTCCTCCGAAGGCTAAACCTATTGCACCGGAAAGAAGCTTGAAAATATCTTTCCAGACAGTTTTTGACACCGGTGTCTCTAGATCATATTCGAGTATCTTTGGCGTGTCTTCTTTAGAAAAAATATGTGGAAATAATGAGGAAATAAAAATAAGAAAACCACATAAGAATAGGCTGCCATATCTCCAAGACATCGTAGGTGTTAGGTGGAGAGGATTGATAAAGATAAATAAAAGAAAGAAGGAAGCCAAAACGTTTATATATAATTCTTTTTTGATATCTAATTTATTTAAAACAATGGGACTCAGGAGTCCCATGATACCTAATATAAAGAAGGTGTTGGCCATGTTACTGCCAATAATATTGGCTAGGATGATCTCACCTTTGTTGTTAAATGATGCGACAATACTGACGACTAACTCAGGCGCTGAGGTTCCAAATGCGATGAGAGTTAATCCCAATACACTTTTTGGAATACCGGTTCTGATACCTATGGCTCTAGCGCCATCAACGAGTAAATCTCCACCTTTCCACAGAAGAAAGAAGCCTAAGGCTAGATAAAAAGAAGCTATCATAGATTGATTATACCTGTTTCGAAGCGAGGCTGGCTACAATAAGCTATAGGGATCGTAATCAAACATAAGTCGAACACTTTTAGGCGGTTTAGGCGCCGCTAAAAAGGAGTCTTTAATAGACTTTAAATTTTCTTTTTCACATTTAATAACAACATCCCATCTATGGTGATCGCGTACTCTTTCAATAGGCGCTGGTTTAGGTCCCATCCTTTGGCTATCTACATCTAATGTTTTAAAGGTTTCAATAAGGAAGCTGTCGAGGACTTTACAAAAAGCCTGGAGCTCTTTTTCTTCTTTGCTGCTGATAATGATATGAATGAGTTCTTTGAAGGGTGGATAACCTAGACAGTCTCTGTAGGATATTTCTTCTTTGAAAAAGGCATGAAAATCATGTTTGGAGGCATGCTCTATCGCGGGATGCTCAGGTTGTAGTGTTTGGACGATGACGTGACCAGGCTTGTCCCCTCGCCCGGCGCGTCCTGCAACTTGAGTGATAAGCTGAAAACTACGTTCTGTGGATCTAAAATCAGGTAAATTTAAGGTTGTGTCTATGCCGAGTACGGCAACCAGGGTGACGGTTTCAATATGATGGCCTTTGGCAATAAGTTGCGTTCCAATTAAAATGTCACCTGAAGATCTAAACTCATCTAATATATTTTCCATCTCTTTCATCGTTTTTGCTGTGTCACGATCCAATCTCAGTGTGTTAGCAAAAGGAAATAATCTCTGTATTTCAAGTTCGACCTTTTGTATTCCCACGCCAGAAAAGCCAAGTCGGTTACTTTTACAAGATTTGCATGTGTGCGTAACTCCTTTGACGATGCCGCAACGATGACACCTAAATGTTCTGTCTTGGTGATAGGTGTAGCTGAGTCCACATTGAGAGCATTCGTGGATTGTCTGACATTTTTGACAAATAATAAAGGTAGAAAAGCCGCGGCGATTAATTAAAATCATCACCTTTTCTTTTTTCTCAAGTCTATCTTTTATAGCGGCTTCTAGTTGATGCGTAATCAAGCCGCCAGATTTTTCTTTCATGGCTTCTGCCATATCTATAAGTTCGACACTTGGTAATGGGTTTCCTGATACACGTGTGTTTAATTCAAAAATAGCTTTTTTTTCATCTTGAAAACGAGCAAATGTTTCTACGCGAGGTGTCGCAGAGCCGTAAACAAGCCAAGCTTCATGGTATTTGGCTCTAAACTCTACACATTTATGAGTAGCATAACGAGGGTGGGAGTCTTGTTTATAACTAGGTTCATGTTCTTCATCTACAATGATAAGACCTAGGTTTTTGGCAGGTGCAAAAACAGCTGAGCGTGGGCCTATAATGAGAGTGGCGTGGCCTCTATTAATTCGGTTCCATTCGATATCGCGTTGTTTTGGGGTGAGACCAGAATGAATAACAGATATAACAGAACCAAATCGTTCAGTAAAAATACGCGTATATTGGGGTGTTAATGCAATTTCTGGAACGAGTAATATCGTAGACTTCCCTTTTTTTAATAGGGTGGCGGCTAACTGCATATAGATTTCAGTTTTTCCACTTCCTGTTACACCTCTGATATAAAATTCCTGGAAATTTTCGTCGTGTTTAAAGATCTCCGCTAGGGTGCTTTTTTGATCCTCAGAAAGTTCATACTCAGGTTCTTTAATATTTATGGCGTCGGGTTCGTCTAGTTTACGAATACTTTTGGCTCCTATAATAGTTTGAAAAGCCTTGTAGGGACTACATTGGTAATGGGTATGAAACCAATGAATAAAGTCGATTAAATCTTGTCCGATGACGGCTTTGTTTTTAGTCAGTCCAAAGATAGGTTTGAGTTTAGTGGAACCTTCTCCTTCATAGCTGTTTACGACAAGACCTTTACAGGCCCCTCGTCCGAAAGGAATGTCGACGATATGGCCTAGAAGAGGCTCTTCAAAAGGGTTTTTATAGGAGTATATACTTGGGACACCACGAAAAATAAGAACATCAACAATTTGCATAAGCGACAGTCTACCTGAATTTGGTGATGACGACTAAAGAAAGGAAGACAAGAGACGTTCCGGCTAAAGTAAGTGCGTCTAGTTGTTGTCCAAAAAAGAACCAACCACTGAGAGTCATGATAGGAACGTTTATTAGAGATACACTTCCCGCTATGGATGCTGGCGCGTATTTGTAGCCTGTTGTCATAAGGAGTTGTCCTATCACGCCTATAGCTCCAATGGAACACAAGATGCCCCATTGAGACAGATTAGGTATCACCCAGTCTGAGGCAAAAGGTATAAATATAATAAACGCCGAGAGGAGATAATTAAAAAAAACGACATTTTCTGTCGTGTTTGTTTTACGTAATTCTTTTAAACTTAATACGACACCCGCATTGAAAAAAGAAGCGGTTAGGGCGCAGGCATCACCGAGAGTGATAAAAATTAGGTTTTGTGGTTTTAAAACAAGATAAAGTCCGATAAAGGCTATGGGGATTGCCCATTTTGTTTGGATTGAAGGCGTGTCTTTGAACAGTTTCATAGATAAAACGATGGCCCAGATCGTTGAACAATTAAAAATAAGAGTAGCTGTACCTATATCTGTCTGAGTCATGGCATAAAAATATAAATACATAGCCGAGACCCCAAAGAACGTTCTTGCAAAAAGCATGGTTTTGTTATGAATAATTAATTTTTTTCTTGTATATAAAAAGTAGGGGAGTAGTAGAAGAGGCCCTGCGATAAATCGAAAGAGCATCATATGAGTAACAGGAAGTGCTCCTGATAGAGCCTTGACTAATGTATGGCTGGCTGCAAAAAAAACATTGGCAGACAAGACCATCAACGTGCCTTTGAGTGGTGACATTAGTCCTCTCCAAATTGTGTCAGCCAGTATGCAATGTTAGCGGATATAGGACGTGGTTTTGAATGAGATGAAGTCGGTCTTTTTTTAATAATACGTTTAAAAAAACCCTCAGATTTATCCTCTCCAAATTGTGTGAGCCAGTAATCAGTATTAGTGGATGTAGGGGCTGGTTTTGAATGAAATGCAGGGGGATGGTTTTGAACAATACGTCTCAAAAAATTTTCACAACTTATACTCAGGCGCTTTGTTTTTTTACAGGTATGTAAAATATCTCTATCGTTGGTGACGACGGTCCATGCTTTGTACTTAGATTTGGAGCACCCTTGCTTAATGAAATCATCGGCACTTTCGTCTGGAGGGGTGAAGATGAGTGTGTGCGACTGTAGCTTTTCACGAGAACCGTAGGGATAGTTTAGGTTTTTACCATCAAAAATAAGATGCATATCGACATCGCTAAGCGAAGAAAGTAAGCGAGACAGGGCATGCTCTTTATTAGCAGCACCTAAAGAAATACTATCGCAAAATCCAATTAAATTATAGCCATCTACAAGATAAGTCATGTCGGTATTGTAGATTGCTTAAATAAAATGCACCAGGCGTGTAAGATGTAGGTCTATGAACAACTTAAAGCTGAATAGGAGCCTGTACTTACAACAACATGCGGATAACCCCGTTGATTGGGTGGAGTGGGGTGATGAAGCATTTAAAAGCGCAAGAGATAGAGATAAACCTATTTTTTTATCGATCGGATACTCGACCTGCCATTGGTGTCACGTTATGGCGCATGAATCTTTTGGGGATGAGGCCTTGGCCTCTCAATTAAATAAAGATTTTGTGTGTATTAAATTAGACCGAGAGCAACGACCTGATTTGGATGCTTTGTATATGAAGGTTTGCCAAATGTTGACTGGCTCAGGTGGCTGGCCCTTAACGATCGTAATGACTCCAGATAAACGACCTTTCTTTGCAGGGACATACTTTCCTAAAGAAACAAACGTAAATCGAACAGGTCTGACGGACGTTTTAGACAATATTTCTGATTTATGGAGACAAGATAGAGTGACGCTTTTTTCTAACGCTAATAAAATTATTCAGAATTTGGTAGAGCAAAACTCACTTTGTATAACAGAGCCTATCGACGAAAAAACAAGAGAAGCGGCTGTTCGAGGCTTGTCTGAAAATTTTGATTCCATACATGGTGGTTTTGGTTCGGCACCTAAGTTTCCAAGTCCTCATATATTGTTATTTCTTATGTCTAGGTATGATCGGACACAAGAAGACACACTTATGAACATGGTCGATAAGAGCTTAACAGACATGCGTTTGGGAGGCGTGTTTGACCAGTTAGGTTATGGTTTTCATAGATATTCAACAGATGAATCTTGGTTGCTTCCTCATTTTGAAAAGATGTTATATGACCAAGCCTTATTAATATGGGCGTATTCAAAGGCCTATTCGATAACAAAAAAAGAGCTGTTTAAACAATGTGTGTACGATATTTTAACGTATTTAAAGCGAGACTTGAAAGGAGACTCTAATCTGTATTTCTCTGCAGAGAACGCAGATAGCGAAGGGCGAGAGGGTGCTTTTTATGTGTGGCATAAGTCTGAACTAGAGTCTCTCTGTACAAAAGAAGACTTTGAGAGAATACAAAAAGCCTCTGTGATAAGCGAGAAAGGAAATTTTGTAGATGAATCAACGAAGTTGATCACTCATGAGAATATTTTACATGTTAAAACAGAAGAAGACTTAAAAATATTAAATACGCTAAGGCCGACATTGATGAGGGCTAGAGACAAACGAGTCAGGCCAAGCCGAGACGAGAAATGTCTAACAGACTGGAATGCTCTTTTATCAATAAGCTTAATCGAGGCTTCACGATATTTAGACGACAAAGAACTTCTGAAGGAGGGCCTGTCTATTTTAGAAAATTTAGAGAAAAAAGTTGGCTCAGAGAGTTCTATTTATCATTGGGAAAGTGACGAAGAGGCGTTTAAACCTCAGCTTTTGTTAGATGCGGCTAGCTTAGGCTTAGCCCATGTATTAGCCTTTAAGAAAAACTGTAAAATAGGGCACCTCAATAGAGCAGAAGAGATCGCGGGCATATTAAAAGAAAAATTTAGAGATGAAAAAGGCTTTTTTTATATGTCTTTTGAAAAAGAGGATCTGATCGTCAATCAAATAGAAAGCTACGATGGAGCGATCCCTTCTGGAAATGCCATGGTCTATCATTTTTTTCAAAGCTTATCTAAGTGTGTGCCACAGTCAGCGTATCTGCAGGATGCGGAAACGCTAAAGGCTAATTTTTCGGAGACTATTAAGCAATATCCTATGGGGTATACTTTTTGGCTTTTTGCAGATGAAGAAGCTCAAAAAAAAGAAGAATTAAAATGTGACACGGACCTTAAAGTGAAGTAAGCTGTGACTATGAATTTATGTGAACTTGTACCTAGAGATTTAGACGCCTTAGTTTTAGAAGCGAAAGAACTTATGGTGAACTATCCAGATTTGGATGGGATTAATGTTCCTGATGTTCATCGCCTAGATGTTCGTAGTTACGAAGCGGCGGCTCGTCTTTTAGATGAAGGTATTTTTGCAGTACCCCATATTAGAGCTATTGATAATCCTATTGATGTTACTATGACTCATATTTCAAGTCTTATTGAAAAAGGACTGACCCATGTGCTTATCGTAACGGGTGACTTCCCTGTTAATATTTCAGCTAAAACGTATCCAGTAAAAGTGGTTGATTTAGTCAGGAAGTTAAAAGCAAAGCATTCTTCGCTGAAAGTGTATTGTGCGGTTGATCCTTACCGACAATCCTTCCAAGAAGAGTTATCTTATTGTCAGCAAAAGGTAGAAGCTGGAGCGGATGGCTTTTTTTCCCAACCTTTCTTTGACCCTAAATTGGCAGAAATTTATATTGAACAGCTGGGTGAGGTTGATTTTTTTGTAGGGGTATCACCGGTTACTAGTGAAAATTCTTATAATTATTGGATTGTTAGAAATAAAGCGATTTTTCCACACAATTTCAAGACTAACATGGACTTTAATTGCGAATTGGGAAAGGGGATTATAGATATGGCTAAGAAGCATGGGAAACATACTTACTTAATGCCTATTAAAAACGATCCTAAAATATATTTATCTGGTTTGTTTAAATAACCCTTCGAGAGACTCAGGCACCTTATACCTTTTCTAATACAACAAAAAGAATAGAACCCAAGCTTTGTTTCTTGGAGCTAACTTAAGCTCTCTCCATTAAGGGGCGTACTCTATCTTCTTTTCCAAAGAAGAGGTGTGAGGTCCCTGAGATCTCGAAGGGCACTCAAGAGAGAAGGTTTTGGAATTTGGGAGAAGCTTATAAAGAACAGTCTTTATTTTTATCTTTCTCAACTAAAACAGAATCATTTTTATGAATCGTAACAGCGTGCATACCACAATCTACATGATGCGTTTCCCCTGTAACAGCTGAAGAAAGGTGTGAGGCTAAATATAATCCAGCATAACCGACTTCTTCCAGTGTTACGTTACGTTGAAGTGGGGATCTTAATCTGTTGATATTTAACAAGATATCAGAACCCGCTATACCTTTGAAGGCAAGTGTTTTAACAGGTCCGGCTGATAAAGCGTTAACACGAACGCCAATCTCACCAAACTCTGCAGCTAAGTATCTCACACTACATTCTAGAGCGGCTTTAGCTACTCCCATAACGTTATAATTAGGCACGTAACGCTCACCGCCAAGGTATGTGAGTGTAGTGATAGAGGCCCCTTCATTTAATAAGGGTTTAGCATGTCTAGATACGCTTACAAGAGAATATGCGCTCACACTTAATGCGAGGTCCCATCCTTCTCGAGAAACAGCTGAAAAATCACCTGTAAGATCATCTTTATTAGCAAAAGCTACAGCATGGATGATAAAGTCAATCGTGCCGTACGCTTTTTTATACGCCGCAAAAGTAGCGCTTAAGTGCTCTTCTTTTGTAACGTCACATTCCATAACGATTTTAGAGTTCATAGCCTCTGCGATAGGTTTGACCCTGCTTTCCATAATCTCATTTGCATATGTAAAAGCTATTTCAGCACCTTCTTTGTGTAAAGCTTCTGCTATTGCGTATGCAATACCGCGTTTGTTACTAACGCCAAAAACAATACCTTTTTTACCTGTCATAAGTCCCATAAAACTACCTCCGGGGAAGAAAAAATTCTTGTTTATTTTACCGAATTTGATCAGGGGAGTCTAGCGATTGTATACTTGTTCTATGTCGGTAACACAAAATGAACTTATTTATGATGGGGAATGCGGGTTTTGTCTGGCTTGGATTACACATTTTTTTGGTGATAAGACAAACACGATACACCTAACTCCTTTTCAGACGCTTCACTATCCCTACAAGAGGGTCTCTATGCAAGCCTTTAAAAGGGCTGTGCATTATGTGGACGGTGAGAACCCTATGCACGTAGGCGCAGCCGCCGTGTTTAAATCTTTATCGGATACCCATAAGGCACCTTTTTTTTGGAGACTCTATCAGAAGCTTCCCTTATTTAGAAAGTTCTCAGAGTGGCTATATATGCGTATTGCTAATAATCGTTACTTACTAGGTGCTTGGGCACGACCCTCAGAGTATAGGCACATATCAATGGGTATTATAAAAGGAGTAGGGGGTGCTTTTTTCATAGCGTTTTTGTCTCTTTATTCTCAACTTATTCCCTTGTTTGGCCAAGATGGCATTATGCCTATTGGACTGTTTTATTCTGATATAAGCTTAAAAATCGGCTGTATACTCGGAGGGTTTAGCTCGGTCATGATGATGGTGTCCAGACGGTGTGTCTTTTTTACTTTTTTTTCCTGGTGTATATATCTGTCTTTTGTAAACATGGGGAGTCCTTTTTTGTCTTTTCAATGGGACGTTTTATTATTAGAGCTTGGGTTTTTGTGTTTATTTTTAAACCCTACCAAGCCCTCTATACTCGTAATATGGGCGTTCAGGGTACTCTTGTTTAGACTTGTGTTCGCGTCGGGACTTGTGAAGCTTTTAAGTGGTGATAGCTCATGGCGAGACTTACAGGCCTTGTCTGTTCACTATCTGAGTCAACCTATTCCTCATGTCATATCTTGGTATGCTCATCAACTACCCCTTTGGTTTCATAAGGTTTCTGTCGCTCTAACTTTAGGTATAGAGAGTGGTGTGTCTTTTTTTATAGTAGGAATAAAACCGCTAAGACGACTCGCTTTTTTCTGCACGGTGTCTTTAATGGGATTCATTTTTATAACGGGGAATTATACTTTTTTTAATATGTTGGTGATTGTATTATGCCTGTCTTTGTTAGATGACGACTCGTTACCAAGATGGATGAAGCGCTTTCATTTTAAAAAATATAAAGATAGCTTAGTGGGTCGATTATCGCCCTTTATAGCAGGGGGGCTTATTGTTTTAGGTCTTTCATTGGAGTGTTCTCGATTTTTACCCATGATTCGCAATCCTTTTAAGCCCCTACACACGCATTTGAGGCCTTTACATCTTGTAAATGGCTATGGCTTGTTTGCTCATATGACGAGCCAAAGAGTGGAGCTTGATATTCAAGGTAGTTATGACGGGAAAATATGGGAGTCTTATCTTTTTAAATACAAACCTGGGGATACATCTGTGGCGCCTCAATGGGTGCAGCCGCATCAGCCTCGCTTAGACTGGCAAATGTGGTTTGCTGCCTTGGGCACTATTAGGCAGAATGTTTGGCTTCAACGTTTTATTGTTCAGCTCTTACAAGGCAACAAGGTCTCTACCTCTTTACTGGCCCATAACCCTTTTGAAAAGCGACCCCCTCACTATATTAGAGTAAAGAGATATCGCTATACGTATACGACTTTTGAAGAAAAAGAAAAAACGGGTGAGTGGTGGAAAAGGGAGCCTTTGGCAGATTATTTGCCTGTCGTGTCGCTTAGGTAGAGGCGGCTTTGTTCAGTTTTAGGGGCTTAGACTTTTCACCCCATCTGATGTTAGAAAGACACCTAGTTTTGTTTGTAAACTGGCCATATCAGCCTTGTAATCATCTGTGATCAGACTAGCTAATTTCTCTAACGTATCATGAGTCCTTTGTATGTGATGAGCCGCCTTATCTAAATGGCAATATTGTTCCATTCCTTTTACAACTTTGGATTTAAAGTCCGTCTCAAAAGATGTGCAAAACTTTTGAGCTAATGAATCTGCCTCAACTTTCTTGGAATCACTTGGTAAAAACTCGATAATGTCACGTTTAAGTTTGTCAACTTTCTCAGAGAGATGAATGCAATCATTAAGTTTATCTTTAACAG
>CALLLO010000150.1 GCA_938082985.1 uncultured Candidatus Marinamargulisbacteria bacterium
TTGGTGTTTTTTTAATAAAAGAAAATATGGATAAAGTCAAATATAGCCAGCTTGCCATTGGCACAGAACTAATTCTAACGAAATACATAAAAAAGGGAGACTAAGGTATGGAAATTATAAAAAAGTTAATACAGAACAATTCAATCACAAAAATAAACATTGGCGCTGAATTAAGTGATGACAATAGTGAAGTTACAGGATCAGTTGAGCTAGACATTGAAAGCCAAGCACATTTCGTAGAAATTATTAATACAACTTTTGACGAGGGTAACACAAAGGTCATGATAGATATGAGTAACATTAACTATATTGATTCATCTGGACTTTGGGCTTTGTTTGAAGGACATAAAAAAGCACTACAACGAAATGGAAGGCTTGCATTAATAAATCCCGATAAGGATGTTAAACGTGTTTTAGACATCACTAAAATGTCCGCAAAAATGGATATCTTCGAAACGGAAGCTGACGCATTAAACGCTCTAATATAGCCAAATGAAGCAAAACCCTTTCTTCGAAACCCTTCAAGAAAGCACTCTATTTCAGGATTCTCAGCTTGAGGTCCTTATGACACGATCTAAGCAGGAAAATACAAACGTATTTTCCTGCGCTTTAGACGAAAGATTCATAGACGAACAGACTCTTCTAAAACTAAGCTCTACCTATACTGGATTACCCTTTAAATTAATAGACAAAAAAAGCTTAGATTTCAAAGTATCGCTGCTTATTCCAGAAAGTTTTGCGAGAGAACACTTTGTATGTCCCCTTTTTCAAATTGAAAACACATTAACCATAGGACTCTCAAACCCCTTCGATACACGTATACTAGAAGAACTAGAATTCATGACCCAGTTAAGTCTAAATCTTGTTCTGACGCTTAAAAAAACGATAGGGCCTCTCATTTCATACTGTTATTCATACCAAGACAACCGTGCAAAGTCTCTTTAGACAAGACCTCCAATTAATAGAAGAATTGTAAAAACAAGATCAACCTTATAGGATAATTCAAAAATACCTAGGGGTACCACGCATGTCCGATAACGAAACAACACACATTAACGAAGAAGAAACAACACACATTAACGAAGAAGAAATCCGATTACAAAAAAGAGAAACCCTTATAAAAGCCGGTAAATCTCCATATAAGTATGCGTTTAATAAAACCCATCATTGCCAAGACATTCATGACACCTACGGGACGATTACACACGATGACACAATTGAAGAAACCGTCAACATAGCAGGACGCTTAATGGCAAAACGTGGGCACGGGAAAGCTATGTTCGGCAATATACAAGATGGAAGCAATAGTATTCAATTTTATATAAACGTTAATGGCATAGACGCTGACGTCTTTGAAACAGTAGCACTGTTTGATATTGGCGATATAATCTCTATTACAGGTACTCCATTTCGAACAAAAAGAGGCGAGCTTTCTCTACGTATCAAACAGTCAGACCTCCTAACAAAAGCACTCCTCCCTCTTCCCGAAAAATATCATGGGCTTCAAGATAAAGAATTAAGATATCGTATGAGATATTTGGATCTAATCGCTAATCCCGATGTTCGAAAGACCTTTAAAAAAAGGTCCGCTATAGTGTCTTCAATTAGACATTTTTTAGAAAAAGATGATTTTATGGAAGTAGAAACACCTGTATTAAATAATACATACGGAGGTGCTTCAGCACGACCGTTTACTACGCATCATAACGAATTAAAACAAGATCTTTTTCTAAGAATATCACTAGAACTTCCACTAAAAAGACTTATTGTAGGTGGCTTCGAAAAAGTATTTGAAATTGGTCGAGTATTTAGAAATGAAGGCGTTTCGTATAAACACAACCCCGAATATACACTGCTAGAACTTTATCAAGCCTATGCAGACTATGAAGATATGATGAGCCTAACTGAAACCCTCCTATCAGAATTAGTCAAAAAACAAACGGGGACCTATATTTTAAACTATCAAGGACAAGACCTTAATTTTGAACCCCCTTTCCAAAGATATACCTTTGAAAAAGCGCTAAAAGATTTTGCTGACGTTGATATGAATAACTATGAAGCCCTCTTCAAAAAAGCCACCGAACTAAAGTTAGATCCCTCAGAAGGAATATCAAAAGGCACCTTGATTATGGACATCTATGATGCCTGTGTAGAGTCAAAACTTATCCAACCAACATTTATGATGGATCACCCATGGGAAACATCTCCCTTAGCAAAAAAACATAGAGATAATGACACGCTCGTTGAACGGTTTGAACTTATTATTAGCGGCATGGAAATTGCAAATGCATTCTCAGAACTGAACGACCCTGTTGACCAAGAAGCCCGATTTAAAGACCAAGAGAAAGCGCGTAAATCTGGAGATGATGAAGCGCATGTAATGGACACCGATTATATCAATGCTCTCAAATATGGTATGGCTCCGACTGGAGGATTAGGGATTGGGATTGATCGTATTGTTATGCTCTTAACAGATTCACATTCTATACGAGATGTCCTTTTCTTTCCTCACATGAAAGATAAACCTTAATTTTAAAGTGTGATAACCCTAAAATAGCTGTTATAATTTGTTAATCATGCAAAAAATAAAAGTACTATTCACTGTTCTAGTTTTACTCGGATCTTTAGCCGTAACTCTAAATATGCCCACTCGCTTAGGTCTGGATCTCCAGGGAGGTATGCAACTCATCCTTGAAGGTCAGGATTCCGAAGCAAGAAAAGTTGATGATGACGGAATATTAGGGGCTATGGAGGTCATCCGAAATCGTATTGACAGCTTAGGTCTTACTGAACCCATCATCCGAAGAAAAGGCCTCGGCCAAATTATTATAGAACTTCCTGGAATAGATACCCCCGAAAGAGCCGTGAAGCTAATTGGGGAAACGGCTCTACTAGAATTTGTTGAAGGCGAATGGGCCCCACCCGGAATTGAAAAACTAAGCGAAGAAAAAAGAAAAACACTTACGGGAGAAAACGCCAAAATTGAAATGGTTAGCGAGTATGACAACAATGGAGAACTAACGAGCCAACGCCCTATAATTTTACGTAAAACATTATTAAATGGATCCCTTCTAAAATCAGCAACACCAGGAACCAGCCAGCATGGGGAACCCCTAGTTTTTATTGAATTTAATAAAGAAGGTGCGGAAGCCTTTTACAAAGCAACACTACAAAACATGGGTAAACCTCTAGCCATTCTTTTAGACGGTAAAATAATCTCAGCCCCAAATATAAGAGAGCCCATACAAGGGGGACGAGCTCAAATATCTGGAAGCTTTAGCATAAGAGAAATGAGAGATCTTGTTATTAAACTTAAAGCAGGAGCACTCCCTATTCCAATGGAGATCCTTTCTCAAAAAGTGATAGGGCCATCTTTAGGTAAGGATTCTATCGAAAAAAGTAAAAAAGCAGCCTTAATAGGTCTCCTTCTAGTGTCAATTTATATGGTCTTCAGTTATCACCTTGCAGGCCTTATGGCTACAGGTGCGTTGTTTAGCTACCTCATTATCGCCATAGCTAGCCTAAAGCTCTTAGGTGCAACCTTGACGCTTCCTGGCTTAGCAGGGCTCATTCTAACCATTGGAATGGCCGTTGATGCAAATGTCATCATCTTTGAAAGGGTAAAAGAAGAGCTACAGAAAGGGCTACACATTCTTCCCGCTATTCGGTCTGGATTTAATCAAGCATTTATAACGATTGTAGATGCCAACACTACAACATTGATTGCCGCAACAGTCTTGTTTTGGCTGGGTACAGGGAGTATAAAAGGCTTCGCGGTTACATTAAGTATTGGCATTATTGTTAGTATGTTTTCTGCCTTATTTATTACGAAAATTTTATTACAAGGCTTAGCCAAATTATTAAAAAACAAACCGACTCTCATCATAAAGGTTAAATCATGAAAACATTTAAAATTGCAGAAAAAAGAAACCTATGGATATTCACATCCTTAATTATAATTGCATTAGGATTTGGATTAATGGGAAACAAAGCAATAAAAGCTCAATCCGCTCTAAATTATGGCATTGATTTTGTTGGTGGAACAAGTATGTTACTCAAATTTGACTCCCTTACTAAAAACTCGAATAAAGAAATATTCATTACAAAACTAAGAAGAACACTAGGCCAATATGGATTAGAGAAAAGTAGTATACAAATAAGTAACGACGATGAAGTCATCATAAAAACTCTAGAATTAAATAACAGTAAACACCAAAACATACTAAACGAATTGGAAAATAAATTAGGAAAAATAGAAGTCTTAGAGATAGATTTTATTGGGCCTACTATTGGAGCCGAATTAAAAAAGACGTCACTATGGATTGTTTTAGTCACATTTAGTGCACTTTTACTCTATATAACACTACGATTTCAATTTTTATTTGGAATAGCTGCACTAATAGCACTATTACATGATGCCTTAATCACCATTAGTTTTGCATCCTT
>CALLLO010000151.1 GCA_938082985.1 uncultured Candidatus Marinamargulisbacteria bacterium
AAGCTTTTAGAAAAAGCTGCAAAAATAAACGTTAAAGACGATAATGGTTTAACCCCTCTTCATTTAGCTGCTTACAATGGCTACAATGATATTGTTGATCTTTTATTAGAAAAAGGGGCTCGAGTAAATGCCTTGACGATTAAAAATAAATATTCACCACTTCATTTAGCGGTATTTAAAGATTATAAAGATATAGTGGAAGCGTTAATAGCTAATGGCGCTAATGTAAAAGATAAAGATGAACACAAACGAACACTGTTACATTGGACAGCGTCATATGGCAGAACACATATTACAGACTTACTTGTAAAAAATGGTGCTAATGTTAATGCTAAAGACGACTTAGGACGTACCCCCTTACATTGGGCTGCGCAATGTAGTCATAATGATGTTATGGATATTCTTCTTCAAGATAAAGCTAAGCCAAATGAATGTGATATGTTTGATAACAGAGCGATGCTTATATCGGCCTTTATTAATGATACAAAGGGCGTGTCTCTGTTGTTTTCTTATGGTGCAAGATAAGTTTATTTAGCTAAGAGGGCCATGATTCTATTTCCCTTTATTTTATGCATAATAACATCTAAAACCATTGCTTTTTCTTGGTAGTCTTCCTTTATGATTTCAGCATGATCTCTCACTAAACTTGCCACATCCATACGAGAGTATGGAATATGAAAAACAAAGGCTTGTCTAAATCCAGAAATAAGACCATCAATGCCTTCTAATAAATGTGATAAATCATCCCTTTTCAATGCCGATATTTTGACATGAGGGAGTAGAGGGTCAATAAGTTTAGATACTGTATTTGGTTTACTTACTTTGTCCCACTTGTTAAAAATAAAAAGTGTAGGGGTGTTAGAAGCTTTAAGAGAGGCAATGAGTGTTTGACTCGTTTCAATAACGGCTTCAATTTGAGGGTGAGAAGCATCAATAACATGGAGTAATAGGTCAGCTTCTGTAACTTCTTCTAAAGTAGAATAAAAAGCGTTTACTAAATGATGAGGGAGTTTTTGAATGAACCCTACCGTATCAATAAGCATTAAACTTTCTTGGCTAGGTAGCTTAAGTTGTCTTGACGTAGGGTCTAGCGTAGCAAAAAGTTTGTCTTCAGATAAAACCCCTGCGTGTGTAAGTGAATTCAAAATAGTAGATTTACCAGCATTTGTATACCCAATGAGAGCGGCCGTTAATACAGGAGATGTTTTTCTGTTACTTCTTAATGTATGTCGATGTTGTTGTACTTTTTTTAATTTTTTCTTCAGGTGGGTAACTTTTTTACCAATTTCCTGTTTATCCGATTCTAGCTGTGTTTCCCCTGGGCCTCTGGAGCCGATGCCACCTCCTTGACGGGACAAATGAGTCCATAGACGTGTAAGACGGGGTAAAAGGTAATTGAGCTGAGCCAATTCTATTTGCAGTTGTGCTTCGTAAGTTTGAGCGCGCTGCGAAAAAATATCTAAAATAAGGCTCGTGCGATCGAGTACTTTTATATTGAGTTGTGCTTCTATATGTTTATGTTGTGCTGGGCCTAATTCATCATCTGTTATGCAGACAGTTATATCGTTTTCTTCAATAAAACATTTTATTTCGTCTAGCTTTCCTTTCCCCACATATGTTTTTCTATCAACTTTTTCTCTGTTTTGAATGAAAAGTTCTACGGTTTCAAGGCCCGCTGTTCTGGCTAATTCTTTGAGCTCATTTAATGAATCCTCAGCCGGCCAATTATCATTTCTTCTAGTACTTTGAACGCCAACTAGGACAGCTCTATATGCCTTCTCATTTTGCATTATTTTTTACCTTGGCTCACAACAAAATTTTGTAATTGCTTTGTTTGTTGTTTAGCTAGAGAATCATTAGGAAATTTTTTCAAATGAATTTTGAGTGACTGGAGGGCTTCTCCAACTCTTCCCATTTTAGCTAAGGCTTGTACGTAAAATTGATGATAGTTGTGATGTTCAGGAAATTGGGTAACAAGAAGTTTGTATGTTTTTGCGGTATTTTCCCAATCTTCACGTTTATAATAGAGTGATCCAAGTGTTTTAATGGGTTCTAATTGCTTCGGGTTTCTATTAAGTGTGTGCTCTAAATAAAAAAGTGCAGCGTCTGTATCGCCTTTCTGAAGATAGACGCTAGCAATCGCTAAGTCTAAATTATTGAAGTTTGGCTTTATTTTAAACGCGTCTAAATAGGTTTCTAATGTTTTATTCTCTTTATTTTGTTTTCGATAAATATCGGCTAGGTTATAGCTAGCTTCAACCATTCTTGGATCAAATCTAATGACTTTCTTGTAATAAATAATAGCTTTATCTAATTGTCCTGATCGGTGAAGAAAGGACGCGTAATTAAGCTGAAATAAAGGATTTTGGCTATCCAATTCAGCCGCTATTCTAGTCAGATCCTCGGCCTTTTTTTTATTTTCAGCTTTTTGACTAGGATCAATCTTCCCAATTTCAATATAGGTTAATGCGAGTCTGTTTCTATACCAAGGGTTTAGTCTGTCCAAGTCAATCATATGTTTGTATAAGGATTCAGCCTTTGCCAAATAATTAAGCTTTCTTTTCTGTGTGGGTTGCTGTTTGGCATAGTCTTCGTAAGCACGTCCAAGTTGAACCATGTAATGAGTTTCCCACGGAGCCAGTTTTATTGCTTTATTGAGCTCTTCAATAGCATACCTATAACGTTTAAGCATATAAAAGTTATACCCATCTCTAAATCGACGTTCAGCTAAAAAGGGAAGCAAAAATTGCCAAGCGATAAGAAATGAAAGTAGGATGTACGTACCTAAAAGGAACCATGATTTATAGGATAAATTAATCGATATTTTTTTTTTGCTAGTTAGACTCATGTTTCTGAAACTCCGGATGTAATGTTAAAGCGAGACTTAAACCCATAAGGATATAAAACAGAACAAGAGTGGCTACAACGCCGAAATTAAAGAGGACCTGACCAAGATAAACACCCGCTCCTGAGAATGCGCCTATAACGATATATTGGTAGGGGTTCCCTCTGTTTTTGTGATACCATTTTAGGATGTAGTATCCCCATAATAAGACAATGCCAATATAATAAATTAAAAAACCGGCAATCCCACGTGTAGCTAATGTATTGAAGTATTCATTGTGTAATCTGTCTGGGGTAAAGTTGTGGCCACCTTCTAAAATACCGTATTCTGATCGGCGATAGACCGGGTACATATATTTTATGGTATCTGGACCAGACCCAATAATAGGGTGGTCTTTAACCCAAGGAATAGCACTTTTCCACATCGATATACGGGCAGATTTCTGCAACTGGCTTTCGTATCTGTTGGCCCTTCTTTTTATTGCATCTTCGGTTTTAAATGTCTTTTTCCCACTAGTTATTTCTTGTGTGTATTTAACAGCAAAGCCAGTCCCTACAAGTAAACAGAGTAGAAGTAATAGACTCATAATAAGTTTTGAGTTTTTTAGCTTAAGGTGTAATGGAATAAAAAAATGAGTAAAGAGCGCACCCGTAGCCACGATACCTAGACTCCAAGCTATTATGCTAAGTGAACTACTTAATATGAAAGCCTCTCGTGCTTCATTGATAAGTCCGGATAAAGAGGGGATCATCACCGTAATAAGAAAGG
>CALLLO010000152.1 GCA_938082985.1 uncultured Candidatus Marinamargulisbacteria bacterium
CGAAAAGCCCAGAGTCTCTATTAAACAACCTTTATTATTATCGGATAAAGGCACTGATCTAGGAATAGATGAGCATGGCAACTTAATGTACAGAAATGAGATCAACAAAGCCTATCTATTATTAGGTTCTAATATAGATAAAGAAAAAAACATACCTAAAGCAATCCGAGTATTAAGATCTAAAGTAAACGTTAAAGCCGTATCTAGCATACTAGAAACAAAAGCTGTAGGAACCGAAGATCAGGCGAATTTTCATAATTGTGCGGTACAAATAGATACCAGACTATGTCAAAAAGAAATAAAAGATACGATTATTACACCTATAGAAAAAAAGTTAAAAAGAGTGAGAACTCAGGATGTTAATTCTGCCAGAACAATAGATATAGACATCATCCTCTTTAACAATCAGTTAATCGATGATGAGTTCCATATCTTTGAGCATATTAAGCGTCCAATTTTAGAGTTAACGACTTACCACTCTAAAGTACCCGATTGATATTCTCTAACAGTTCCTTCAAAGAAGTTAACTTCGATCATCGCGCCTTGCGTGAATTCATCAATCCATGGAAATGGGTTTTCAGCGTTATATTGTTTAGGTAGACCTAAAGCCAAACATCTCATATCTCCAACAAATTCTAAATATTGTCGTAAATTCCCTTTTGTAAGTCCCAACATACCTTCACCAACACATGACGCACCCCATTGATATTCCATATCTACAGCATTACGAATATTTTCAAGGATTAGTTCTTGAAAGTCAGCTGTCCATAATTCGGGCTGCTCAGCTTTAATCGTATTAGAAATATGGATAAATAATTTCAAATGGTTGTCTTCATCTCGGTTGATAAACTGAATCATTTCAGCACTGCCAGCCATTTTGCCATTACGTCTTAATACATAAAATATTAAAAAGGCACTATAAAAATAAATGCCTTCTAAAATGACATTACCGATACATGCTTCTAAAAACATTTGGTCTGTTTCAAAGGTACCTGTTTCAAAAGTGGGAGAAGCAATCTTATTGACTGACTCTAGAACAGATTTATTTTTTTCATAAAGGTCTTGATCTGTTCTGTAAAGGCCATAGACACGTTCAGGGTCTAACGCTAAGGCTTCAACAAGGGTCGCGTAGCTTTGTACATGTAGAGCTTCTTCATATGTTTGTCTTGCTATCGCTAAAACTATTTCAGGGCTCGTAATATGCCTGATGATGTTACAGGCTAAATTGTTTGTTTGAAGTCCATCTAAATTGGAGACAAAGGCTAAACTTCTTTCATATACGTTTTTTTCTGTTTCTGTAAGTCCATTAGGATCTTCCCACATGCTTACATCTTGTTGCATTGGAATTTCTTGGGGTACCCACGTGTTTTGAATCATCGTATTGAAAATTTCGTAAGCCCATGGATGCTTGAGAGGGGACACTTGCATTAATCCATCATCAAAACCATTGATGACTCGTCTTCTATTTATAATTTCTGCATTCGATAATTGGCTATCTTGAAAATCGCCAGTAAAAATATCCGCTTTTGCCATTTTATAGTCTCCTAAATGATACTAAATTTTAAACATTGTCTCATACCTGTCAGATTACTGACAGGCTTCACATTCTGCTTCTTGCATAACTGACACGGCTTGCGTGTTTGCCGATAAATTAGACGCTATGTTATCGCCAGTAACAGCAGACTCACCTACCGTCGCCTTTGTGACCTGAGACGCCCCTAATGTTCTCAAGTAATAGGTTGTTTTTAAGCCCTTTTCCCATGCTGCAATATAAATATCACTTAGGGCTTTTCCACTTTTAGTGGCCATAAAAATGTTAGTAGAGGCTGACTGGTCAATCCATTTTGAACGTCTCGCGGCAGCTTCTACAATCCAATGCATATCAATTTCGAATGTTTCTTTGTACTTATCACGTAATCCTTGAGGGATCTCCGTGATATGAGCAATAGAGCCATCTTTAATTTTTATTTTGTTGATAGTGTCATCGTTCCATAATCCAATCCCCATAAGATCATCGACAAGGTAACGATTAATCACAATAAAATTTCCAGATAGGTTTTCCTTCATGTAAATATTTTTAAAGGCAGGCTCAGTACATGGATATACACCTGAAATGTTTGAAATCGTAGCGGTAGGGGCAATAGCCATGAGATTTGAGTTTCTCATTCCGTGCTTCATCACATCGGTCTTCAAGCTATCCCAATCTAAACGGCGTGTTCTATTTAGGTTAATCGAGCAGCCACGTTGTTCTTCAAGGACATCAATCGTATCAACTGGAAATATGAGGCGATCCCACTTACTTCCTTTGTACGTATCATAAGACCCTCTTTCTTTAGATAAAAGCATGCTAGATTTAATCGCGGAGTAGGAGATTATTTCCATGGATTCGTCTGCAAACTCTATTGATTTTTGGGAATCATAGTTAATGTCGAGTTGATAAATAGCATCTTGATACCCCATAAGACCCAATCCAATGGCTCTATGTAGTAGATTTGCTTTTTTAGACTCTTTAGTAGGGTAGAAATTATTATCAATAACATTATCTAGCATACGAATACCAATTTTAACGGTTCGATCTACTTTTTCACGATCCAACTTTCCGTTTGTAATCATATTGGCTAAATTCAGACTCGCTAAGTTGCACACGGCAGTTTCATCTTGTGAGGTGTTAAGCGTGATTTCGGTACAAAGGTTAGACGAATGAACGACACCTACATGGTCCTGTGGACTACGGATATTACAGGTGTCTTTGTATGTGATCCATGGGTGCCCTGTTTCGTATAACATCGTCAACATTTTTCGCCATAGATCAGATGCTTTAATTGTTTTTGCTCTAGGTAAATTTTTATTTTCATATTCAATAAATTTCGCTTCAAAAGCCTTTCCGCATAGATCATGAAGCTCTGGTGCATCAGAGGGACAAAACAGAGTCCACTTTTCATTAGATTTAAGGCGCTTCATGAATAAGTCTGGAATCCAAGCGGCTGTGTTAATATCATGAGCGCGACGTCTTTCGTCACCCGTATTTTTCTTTAACTCAAGAAATTGCTCAAAATCTAAATGCCAGACTTCCATATAGGCGCACATAGCACCTTTTCTTTTGCCGCCTTGATTCACAGCTAAAGCCACATCATTAAAAATTTTAATAAATGGAATTACGCCTTGAGAAGCTCCATTTGTTCCATGAATTTTAGACCCTGTAGCTCTTATGTGAGACCAATCTGTTCCAATTCCACCCGCCCATTTACTCAAGTGTGCATTATCTTTGTAGAGCTTAAAAATACCCTCCAAAGAATCATCAGCAATATTTAAATAACAAGAGCTCATTTGACTATGCTTAGTCCCACTATTAAATAGAGTAGGCGTAGATGATACTAAATCCAATTTAGATAAAACAGTATAAAACTCAATAGCACGTTCTTCTCTCTTTTCTTCCTTCAGAGCTAAACCCATGGCCACTCTCATCCAAAACCACTGAGGCAATTCAAAGATTTTTTTATCAGTCGTTCTATCACTCAACAAATATCTATCACATAAAATCTGTGTGCCTAAATAATAAAAAAGTTTATCTCTATCAGGCTCAAGCGCCTGTGCAATTTTTTTAAGATCGTAGGTAGCCAGCTCTGAATTTAGCATGTCATAGGAGATACCTTTTTGAATGTAGCCAATGAAATTTGATTTATACGAAATATTTATTGTTTCAGAGTTAAATCTATCTGTTAAAACAGATTTGTATAGTTCATTTAATGTGATCCGTGACGCTAGTCGGGAATATTCATAATGTTTTTCAATACAGTCTTTTGCTGAGGAAAGAACAAGTTTGTCAATTTCATGCTGAGGGATATTGTCGTATACCTGGTTTGTTACAGATTTTACCATCTCTATTATAGATACATGTTTGAGATCTGAGGCCAATTGACGCAATCTATTTTCAATGACTGCAGAATTAAAAATAACACTATCTGCTTCGTTAATTTTTACATTTAATTGCTTATCTTCAATTTTATTTTGAACGTCTTCCTGTCGTTGTTTTTTATGTGCAGCTCTATAGAGAATGTAATTTTTTGCAATCTTATGAAACCCATTTTTCATTAACACTTCTTCTACAATATCCTGAATATTTTCAACGTTTGCTAACTCTAAAGAGAGGCTGTTTTCGGCTAAAGAAACAACGCCTTCTGTTAAGGATTGAACCGCAGATGTATCAGACGTATTTTCCGAGATAAAGGCCTTCTCAATTGCCGTAAATATAAGGCCTGGATTAAAGCTATGGATGCTTCCGGTTCGCTTTGTTATAAATTTTATTTTGGTAGGTATAGACTGCATATTAACTCCTTAAAAATTGAAATAGAAAACCCTTAAACAACAGTTGTTGTCTTCGAAATAAAACGGATAGATTAGGTGCCTGCCTATTAATTATCTGTTGATTTAACCTTTTAGATTATAATCAATTTTTACCCTGACATGCAACCAGTAGACCGTTGAATTTACGGGAGGATATTATAAAAAAAACTATGGCTACAGACAATACGTACATTTACTAATCTTTTGTTGTAGGAGAAAATATAGATTTGTATTTTAAGAGAACGCTCTTCGCGAGCGTGGGTTGCAATGTTAGATGGATGCCCTGCCAAATATAGGGCAATAGAAATACTGTGCAATAAGAAATATAAAGTGGTGATTGTGTTGCGGTAAAATGTTTTTTAAAACGCTCAATACCTCGAAATGAATAAATAAAGCCAGCAAAATAAGAGAGTAAAGAGTAAAAAGAACTCGTCTCAAATTTTCGTGGAATATAAGGGCCCAAAGAAAGATGTTTAATACCTTCATTTTTTAAGAGTCTTATACCTTCAGATATTAAAAAGTAAGGGGTGGCTTTGGGAGCCGAGTCCATAAATCGAATGGCATCAAGATAATAGCCACTAATATGGTGATTTTTATACATAGGCAAACAAACCAAATAACCAAAAGTCTTCGGGCTTTTATTCTTAAATAAAAAGAAAACCCTCACATCTTCTTCATCTTTAAAATAAGTAGGCCTAGTCAAAAAGCATTGTTCAAAAGATTTATTTTTTCGTGATAATATCCATGACCTCTCAATTTTAGAAAGGCTCTCTTTGCTAAAGGAAGAGAACTTATCCTCTTCAACAAAATATCCTGCTCGTATAGCTCTATTCGATTGTTTTTTTACAGTTCCTGTTTTAGCCCAAGAGAATTGGGACTGTAGTAGATCTAAGTGGTTGTCATAAGCAATCAGATGAGACTTAAAACCCAAAGATAAAAGTGCACTATTAACTTTACTAGATATGAAATAAAACAAGGCTCCTGGGTGTGATATTAAAAATTGAGTAAGAAAAGAAACTAAATCAGACTCTAATGTTAATGGGTCACCTAATACAGCCACTCGTTTAGAAAAGGGGAGCTTAAAATATGCTAGTGTCCCGGTGTCAGTCTGAAAGTAAGAGGCTTTGTCTTGCAAGATAGTATAGG
>CALLLO010000153.1 GCA_938082985.1 uncultured Candidatus Marinamargulisbacteria bacterium
ATTAATATAACTGAGATTAAAATAGCCTAGTTTGATAATAAGTCTTATTGGGATATTTTGAAATGGTTCAACTTTAAGAGCGGCTTAACACTGTCCTGTCTGCACTAATTCCGGTCTTAGAAAAAGACCCTGAGAGATCAAATAGGACTCCTACAAGAAGCAATAACCACTTGTATTCTTATTTCCACTCTTTTTTAATATAGCCTCAGTCACCCCAAGTGCCAAATCTCTACTCGCAGTTGCAGTCGAGATTGTTTTGAAAAATGAGACATAATCCTTACGAGTAAATCCCGCTAAATTAGAGTGTTTTTTAAATAACTGGAGTCGTTCTTTAGGATGCATGGGTTGAGGGTTAATCTCCTCCATAAAATTAAAAAGTGTTTTCTTGATAATTGACAGCATAAATTCGATAAATAAAGTTGAGTCACCCTTTTTATCGCACAGGCCTAAAACAGTGTAATATTCCTCTTGATTTTCTCTTATCAAGGACTCTATTGGTAAAAATTCAAATATAGGATTCCAATGAGAAAGCATAGCTGTTTGCCATAAGCGTCCCATTCTCCCATTCCCGTCTTTAAACGGGTGAATAAATTCAATTTCATAATGACAAATACTCGATAATATCAAGACATTAGTAGTCGGATTGTTTTTCATGAATAAGAATAAATCATCCATTAATTGAGGGACGAACGTATACTTAGGCGCGACATGAGCCACTTTACCCCCCGCAAAGACACCTACGTTTTGTGTTCTAAACCTCCCCGCATCATCTATTAATTGCTTAAGCATACATTTGTGTGCAGAAAGGAATGATGTGATAGAGGTAATTTTATAGGTAGACATGGAGTCATATGCAACAATAGCATTCTTAACTTCTTGAATATCTTTCTTACTTCCTAAAACTGGCTTCCCGTCTATTACTGCCGTAATTTGTTTTTTTGATAAGCTATTCCCTTCAATAACCAGGGAGCTGTAAATTGTTTTAATTCGATTCTCTCGACGTAAATTCACAGATGGGGATGGGAAGTTAAGCCCCTCATACTTACCTAATAGCAAGCTAATTTCAGTTACATACTGAAGAACTAAAGAGGTTATTTCGTACGGCGGCTTCATTAAATGATAGTACCACACGATAGTATCATTATCAACGAAAGTGATACTATCACTCTACACTCAGTCTAAATGAAATCCATATATAATAAGTCTTATTGGGATAGCTTGAAATACTTAACTTACCCTGTTTTTTCTGTTTTCCCCACTACTGCCACAATGGCATGCAAGAGAAGGGGTGCTCTAACAGAATTCAAATAACCGAACGTCTAAGAGATGGCATAGGAATTAGAGAAGTAAAGTGTACCAGCCACTCTTATTTAGCCGCTAACTTAATCCCCTTACTTAAAACAGCCTCTTTATTAAGGTCTTCCCCGTTTATTTTCACGAAGTTGTGGGACATAAGAGTATGCAACTTAAAGTATAAGCCCGTATTGATGGAATCTTTTTCGATGGCTTTAATATACAAGTCTTTTTTACAGGTTTTTCCTATGATCGGTAGGTCCCATTCTCTATCATTAGGCAAGGCATCCGCCAAAGCTTCATACTGAATATCCCCTGGGGATTCTTTTAAAATTACCACAAGAGGAATTAATGTGAGCATGTCATCTTTTCCGTGATAGCTTAGCTTTGGATTCACTAATTCACAGTAGGCCTCAATATATAAGGACTCTAGTTCGATGGCTTTTTTTAACGAAGTTACTTTATCATGACTAGAATAATATCCAGACGGTTCAGATAGAGCGAATAAAAAATGAGCTTTAGCAGACTTTGGATTCAGCTTAATAGATTCTTCTAATAATGCTCTAGAATTCATTTTTCCTTTTCCAGGAATACCAACCTCTTTGTTTAACTCGCCTAGCATTAAATACGATTGACTAGATTTAGGATCTAATTCGATAGACTTCACTAAAAGCTCTTCGTAACTCATCTTTTTATCTTTAACAGGAACAGTGAGTCCTGGACCAATCTCACGTGCTAATTCAATATAGAGGAGGGATGCTTTTTCGTCTTGATCAAAGAGAGGAAGTAACAGTTGATAGCCTTCAACAGGGCGCCCTTTAACGACTGCCTTCTCCCCAGGCTTCATGGCTCGAGCTAGCTCTATCATAGCTTCTTGCGAATCTGGGGTTTCTTCTGCCGCCATTACGCATTTTTGTCTATGAATCAGTTTGGCTAACATTATTTTACTTAAGTCGTCATGCCCCCCATCTTCATTCGGGATATAAGCAACAGTATCTTTACTCATAGAATCATGTAACGTTTGTAATTTTCCGACATCCTTTGGAGCCTCTTCAACAGCCTTATCCGCTTTAAGAAAAGCAGCACGCTTTAAAAGGGAATCCCGCCCTGCTCGTTCTAGTCCAGCTACATCAAGACGAACAACCTCGTCTCTTGTGAGACGGGCGCCTAATTCTTGATATGTATCAGGAGAATCAGGCTTTCTTTCGATAGCACTAATAAGAATATCCGTGCCACTCAAATGAAATCCACTGCCTACACCGGGAATATTGACCTTTTCATCTTTACCTAAAAACTTTGTAAGATTGGTAGCATAAACAGGTGTTTCAGGGTCTAGCTCGACCGCTTTTTTATAGAGGGCTACCTTTCCTACAGGTCCCAGTGTATGAAGATGAAACCTATCTTCTTTTCCACTCAATTTTATACCCAACTGATTATATTTAGCCGCATCCTCAGGGTGTTGTCTAATTTGTTCAGCTGCTTCATATTTGACTAAAAACTTATCAAAAGCTTCGGTTGATAGAGTCTCACTTTTAAATAGAGGCGGTGCTTCAGGAAGAGCTACAGACCCTCCTTCTGAAAAGACTTTTAAAGATTTTAAATAGTCCACCGCATAGTGTTTCTTTTTCACGTCTAGAACGATAGCTTTCTGAATCAATTGAATACGATTGAGTCGCTCTCCCGAAACAAGCACAGACTGAGTTACCGATAAATTACCGGCTAAATCACTATAACCTTTTGGCTCTAAAGGAGCTGCTTCTATTGCTTGAATATCGGCTGTAGTAAATGAATAAGTAGGACTAACAGAGGCTTGTAGAGCATGGGTCTCCCGAGATAAAGATTGGGACGATACAGTTTTTTCTGCTTCTCTGACTATAAATTCCTTAAAGAAAGAATCTCCCGCGGCTGCACCACCATCTCTAGAAATGGCTTCTAATAGTGCTTCTATGTGATTTCCGATAGATTCGATGTTTAAGGGCTCATCTGAAGGACCTTTAATAAGATGTCTATCCAAATGAATACGTTCAGATACTTTATATAAGGTATCATTACAAAGATACTTTTGACGTTCATCAGAAGATATTTTTTTCCCTGCCAAATAACTATTAGTTAATTTTAATAAACGCTTATCTCCTGCAGTCGCAAGTTCCCTGTATGTTTGGGGAGATGTTTCAAGCGTTTGTTTTACAGAAGGACGCGTTAAAGCTGCAACAAGAAGCCCTCCATTTTTGAATGAATATACAATCTCTTTTTGTACACGCGCTATTAGATCTTTTCTAAATTGTTTAGCCTCTGCTTTTGTCTCAGGGTATCTTAATGGAGTAAGCGTAGTCGGTGGTAAAGCTGTAAATGCGGCCATAATAGTATTCCTTTAAGGCTTTATTCCAAAGAATAGAAACCCAGTATTTGTTTGGTAAATTTTTGGAGTGATTTATAGTTTTCTTATACCATAATTTATATATATACATAAATGGCCTACTGTGAGCGTAGAGGCCTTAACGTGGTCTACGCCTACTATAAAAATAGAGTTTCTCTATTAACTAAAAGGCTCCCTATTAGAAATTTTACTTAAAAAAGAGGATAGTTTTTTTGTAGGTTCATATTTTTTGTCATGACTATTATTCTTTACACCGGAGTACTCTTCATTATTTTCTGAAGTATCGGACATGACCTGGCCATCAGTATCAATCAGATCTATTAAGATGTTTTCGATAGTTTCTAATCGCCCAGATAGTGCCCCAAGGGAGTCTATTTTGGATACAACATTTTCTAGTAGTTGAGTCATCTTATTTTCTATGACTTCTTCAGAATCTCTATCGGATAGAGTAGGGGAGATAAAGTCTTTGGTAAGCGAGTCTCTCATACATTCCGCCATGGATGGGAATGATGAGGCCCGTCGTTTAATAGCTGCAATTAATGTCTGGTCGCATTTTATTTTTAGGTATGAACCTGAAGAGTTAAGTGCCTTTTTATTTTGAAAAATATCCAGCTGTTCTCTCGTATAGTAGCGTCTGTTTTTAACACTACCCTTTCGGGCGACCTTCCGGTCGGTTTTGACCCTGTTTTATCTTTCCGTTTCTAGGTCTTTATGGATTTTGCCAAATCCTACTTTTACAGAAGAGAAGTTACACTACTACCAGCTATCCTATCTAACTTCCAGGATATCTCTCTTCTTTCATAAACGACGCCTTTCTTTCCGAAAGCCGCTTGTCTAGCAGTACGAATCAGTCGTACAATAAACAAGCCTTTTCGGCATCATCTCTCTACCATCTGTTGTCAAGGCATGCTGGTAGAGAGATTTTTTTATTCTAATATAGACTATCGTGTATATAGTGAATGTTTAACTTATTTTTAATGTAACGACGGATTTTTTAATCAAAAAATAGTTAAAAATATTGATTAAAATGCTTTCCGAGCTTCGGTGAATAACTAAATCTACGTCGGCCCCACTCGCTGCGCGATAAGAATAGGTCTGTTACTATATCAATATAATATTAACTGTTTTACGATCTCCCTCTAAATGTCCAGCTAACTTACTATCGTTCACAGTTTCACCTTGCACATGAGCCAACATAGTCCATAAACGTCTCTCCCTTACTGCAGTTACCTTCAATAACCAGAGAGCTGTAAATTATTTTGCTACTTCAGCTTCCTCAACTGCTTCAGCCTTCGCATCTAACAATACAAGAGCTCTAACAACTTCACCAAATTTATTTTTCAGTGGCAAAACATCCATCGAGAAGGTCTCGTCTTTAAAGGAAATATCAAGATCAATGACCTTTTTATCATACTCTAAGGCTTCATCTAGGTTTTTCAAAAAGTCTTTATGACTGATTTTTCTAGATATGGCTTGCCCGATAATCTCACCTGGGATGAGCTTTAACATATGCTCTCCCCTATGATTGATATGCGTAACTACCTTTTCTTGATTTACCAACAACACGGCTTGTCTTGTTTGGTTGATGAGCGTTTTGATTGTTTTCATTTCAAGAGCAATTCTGCTTGATTTCATACGGTCAAAGGAGCAATATAAGCCTAGAAGAGAGATTAAATTTTGAATGGAAACCTCAAAAGAGCCTTTCTCAAGAAAATGAGGGAGGCTATCACTTAATTGTCTGTCAGCTAAAGATTCTTTGAGCACTTTTTGAATACGATTCACAAACTGAAAACCATCTAAAGACCAAAGACCCACGAGAAAACACACCACGCCTGCAAAAAGAAAAAGGAGATTCATATCAACCATTTGAACAAGCTGAGTAACCGAAACTGTTAGTTGATAATTAACCCACAAATATTGAGAAATCGCCTCTAAAAGCTTAAATACGCCAAAAATAAAAACGGACCATAAGAGCAAAAAGAAAAATAATGTTTTCACTAAAATTGGGATACGTTGTAAAAAAAGACCAGTCTTACTCATTATCTCCTCCCAAACTCATAAACTTATTGAGATTGTCATCAGAGCCAACCACCAGCAACAAATCATCTTGCAAAATCTTATAATTGGGATCGGGAACATCTGTCATTTTTATAGAATAACTAACTTTACCTTCATCGTTAACGTTAGGGATGCGGGACTTAATACCCACGATGTTTACTCTATAGTGAGAACGCGTACTAATTTCTTTTAGCGTTTTTCCAATTAATTTCGCAGGGACCTCTATCTCCATTAATGCATGACGAGCCGATATAGCTACGTACATACCTACCCCTCGTGAACTCAACATATTAGACACCTGAATCCCCATCTCTTTTTCGATACTCACGATATTTTTGATCCCCATCGAACGTAAAATACTTTCTTGGAGAGAGTTAATCACTCGCACATAAATATCTTGAATCCCCATTCTTTGTAACAAAGCTGTAGATAACAAACTAGATTGTACGTTAGACCCAATAGCGACGATCGCTTTATCTACGTTATCAATATTGACCGCACGCATAGCTTTTTCATCTGTGGTATCTAAAATAACCGCTTGCGCCACAAGGTCTTTTACCTCTGATACAATTTCGGGGTCTTTATCTAAACCCACAACTTCGAAACCTTTTTGAGATAAACTTATCGCTACCTGATGTCCAAACTGTCCTAATCCAATTACGGCTACACTTTTTTTCATATATCTTCCTTAAACAATAATAATACTTTCTTCTGGGTACTTATGTCTCGCTTCTGTCTTGGGTTGAGACAAGGCCATGGCCACAGTTAAAGGTCCAATTCTACCGATGAACATAAGTACCATTATAATCGCTTTCCCAAGATTTGATAAATCAGATGTTACACCCAAGCTATATCCGACAGTACCCACTGCTGAAATTGTCTCAAATAACAAAGCCCTCATAGGCTTGTCCTCTACTAATAATAAAATGAAAAAGAAAAACGATATAACCATAATCGCCAGTAAAAACAACGAAAAGGCCCTCAAAACACTCCCTAATTTAATCGTTCTACCTGATAACTCTATCCGATTTGCTGATTTCAACGTATGCCAAAAAGACACCAACATCAATCCAAAGGTCGTCGTCTTAATCCCCCCACCCGTAGACCCCGGAGAGGCTCCGATAACCATCAAAATCATCATCCCAACTAAAGTGGCAGGATGAAAGAGCTGTAAATCAACACTGTTAAATCCAGCTGTCCTAGACGACACACTTTGAAAAAAAGAAATAAGCACCTGCTCTGAAACATCTAAACCTAATAAAGATCGGCTTC